>NZ_JANLWO010000667.1:0-3003 GCF_031364565.1 Chamaesiphon sp. OTE_20_metabat_361 | reverse complement strand
CCATTTTGATTGAAAACAACCGCAGCCTGTTCGATAATTCTTTGCTTAGTGCGATCGGCTTTAGATACTAACACTTAACTAACTTCAAGGTTAGTTAATATTTTAAGGCAATTTAGTTAGACCCGTCAATGTCACCATTAGTATTCAAGGTAATCTAAAAGGATGATGAGATTTAGTTATAAGTGACAAAAGTCACATACTTTTTGCCAGATCCGATCGGTGACATTGGTGAGCTGATGGTCGCTCGAATACTCCAGAAGCTCCACCCAGTGCCGCTGCTTGCTAAAATCTCGACTGGCAGAGATCGGAATTACGTCATCATCAATCCCGTGAATAATTAGAGTTGGAAGGGCGCGATCGATCTGAGAAAGAGGATATCGATGAGCGTCAACAACGAAATTGTAATGTAGGGGTGATAAATTTTTGAGAGCATGATGGTAGATTGGTAGATAGTAGGTATTTTTCCACGAACTTAACTGGCGATCGCCAATTTTCGGTAGCCAATGATTCAAAAAATCAAAAGCAGGTGCCAGTAAGAATAACCGTTCGACTTGTGGATAGTCTTGAGCGATAATTGTAGACACCCAGCCCCCGAGACTAGAGCCAATGAGCGTGACTGGCTCGCCATCATCGGGAAATAAATCCACAATTTGAGCGATCTGTCGCGAGACTGTCAGATGGGCGAAGTCTCCCTGGTTGAGATCGGGAACCTCTAACTTGATGCCCAACTTAGCAAACTGTTCCCGAATGTAGATCGCTTTTGTCGATCCTGGGCCAGACGCAAACCCGTGTAAATAAATATACATTAGTTACCAAGTGGTAGTAGTATGATGACGTGACAGCTAGCTGCTCGCTGGGAGCTAATTTGCTCGATGTATTAACTCTCAACTGGGAGCGATCGACTATCAACTACTTTAGGGTAGCCAGTGGCATTATGTAACTAGCTTACCCAGATTGCTAGCTAAACTTTGGCTTCGATCGTAAACCAGTAGTGAGGAGCGTAAATTCTCGTACTATTTCCGGAAAAGATGGGAGCAAAAATTGCGGGAGCAGGGGTTTCCCGCCCAGACAAGTAGAGCGCCTTTTCAAGACAGATGGGGGATGAGAGCGAAAATTGCTAATGGTTGTACCAGATCCACCGCGACAAATAGCCCAATGAGTCGAGTGCCGCAGAAGTAACTCAGCCGGAAAGCTGAATCAGCATCGAAACAGCCAAATGTCCCAAGTCGGTAGATCGGTCGATAAGTTACGATTGAAACCAGTAAAGATCCGAACAATGTCACGAGCATACGGGCGGAAGAAGCTAATAGGGACTTACCAACTCGATCTGATGAAGCGATCGCTAAACTATAGTTAATAGCCCCCTAGTATTTACCAAGATTTCGACATATTAAGACCCGTTTTACCGCTGACATACTCTATTATTAACTAGCAAGGAGCGCAATTTTCATGGGAAGGATTTTTATCTGTGCAATTTATGGCGGCGACCAAGGAACGGCTAACGATCCAGAGACGATCGGTACTGCGCCAAACGAAGCCAAAGAAATGGTCTTTTTGCGAGATTTAATCGTTCCAGAATTGCGAAATCGGAGTTTTGAAGTAGTCGCAGTACCTGATTTCGATCGACCCGCACTGAGTATCGACTGGATCGACAAGCGTGCCAAACCTGGTGATATTGCCTTGGGCATTCATGCTGATGCTTACGCTCATTCTCAAACTAGGGGAGTGAGTACTTTTTATATTGCCAAAAACGGCGAACGCAAAAATCACGCCCAGATGTTGTTACTCGCATTTTCCAGTCGCGTCCCCGATCTGCCCAGTCGGGGAGCTAAGCCCGACACGATTACGGGAACGGGGAGTTTAGCGTTTTGTCGGCGACTGACAATTCCATCGTTACTGATGGAAATCGGCTTCAAATTCGATAGTGAAGATCGCGTCAAGATTCAAGCTTATCGGCGCGAAATCGCCCTCGGGATTGCCGATGGATTAGTCACCTGGAGCCGCGATGTCCAGATGCAGGCAACTAGCAATAACCACACGGTACCAGTCCATCTCAAAGTCAATAACGAACCATATCCCGAGTGGGGGATCTCGATCGATGGGAATGTCTATATCCCGATCGATCTTGCCGATAGATTGGGCGTCAATCTCGCCCTCAATCCGCAGATTAGACGCATCCGCTATCGGGGGATCGTCTATCTAAAGGCGATCGAATTGCGCGATCTTAATATCTCGATCGTTGCCGAAATTGGTAAAATCTACAATATTCGCTCCCAGCACCCCTTCAATGCTGATGAATTCGATCGAATTATGTGTGTGGGGCACACCAATCCCGTTCAACTCAATGAGTTTCTCCTCGCCAATACTCCCGAAGCCTTAGAACAATTTCCCAATCTCCCCGGAATCTATCTCGAAGAAGCCAAAGCCGAAGGCGTCAACCACGATCTTGCCTTCGCGCAAATGTGTCTAGAAACCCGCTTCCTGACCTTTGGCGGTGCCATCTTACCAGAATTTAATAATTTTGCCAGTTTAGGCGATCGACAGACCGAATGGGCGAAATTCCCCAATCTCCGTCTAGGCATCCGCGCGCACATCCAACAACTCAAAGCTTACGCCAGCCACGATCTCCTCGTCCAAGAATGCGTCGCACCTAGATTTGAACTCGTCAGACGCGGCATCGCCCCGACGATGCGACAATTAAACGGTCGCTGGTCGGCAGATGCCCAGTATACGATCAAAATTGCCGCTGTACTCCGACGGCTATATGAGACAGCGGGGATTTTTTAGGTAAGGGAAAAGGGGGGAAAGGGGAAGGGGTAATGGGTAATGGGTAAAAGGTAAGAGGTAAGAGGTAAAAGTTTGGACGCTTGCGTCTCTCTACTATCTCACCATCTATTACTCACTCTTTACACCCATCACCCATTCATCACCCATTACCCATGACCTACCTTTTACCTTTTACCCACTACCTTTCCCCTTTCCCCTTTCCCCTTTTACCCATTA
>NZ_JANLWO010000662.1:0-2295 GCF_031364565.1 Chamaesiphon sp. OTE_20_metabat_361 | reverse complement strand
CGACAACTCGCGGTGAGACTTATACTCTAGAGTTAAAAGGTTTGGATCGCCAGATTTTGCTCATCGATACCCCTGGTATCTTAGAAGCCGGAATTGAGGGCACTCAACGCGAGGCGATCGCTAGAGAGCTAGCCACATCTGCGGATCTGTTATTATTTGTCGTAGACAACGACCTGCGATCGTCAGAATATACCCCCCTCATGGCACTAGCCGAAATCGGCAAGCGATCGCTCCTAGTGTTTAATAAAACCGATTTATATCCGCCACCCGATCGCGATAAAATCGTCACCCAGCTCCAACACCGCGTCCAGAGCGAGATCGAACCTCAAGATGTCATCGCGATCGCCGCAAACCCCCAACCAGTCCGCCTCGAATCGGGTGAAATCTTCACTCCAGACCCTGACATATTCCCCCTAATCCGCCGTCTCGCTGCCGTTCTCCGCGCCGAAGGAGAAGATTTGGTCGCCGACAACATCTTGCTCCAATCCCAACGCTTAGGAGCCGAAGCTCGCGAGCTAATCGACGATCAACGTCGTCGTCAAGCCGATCGAGTCGTCACGCGATTTCAATGGATCGGTGCTGGTGTAGTTACAGTTACCCCCTTACCCGTCGTCGATTTTCTGGCTACCGCTGCGATCAATACCCAAATGATTATCGAAATCGGCAAGATTTACGGCTGCGATCTCGATAAAGCCGCCGCCCAAGAATTAGCTCTCTCTCTGGGTAAAACCCTAACTAGTCTGGGTATCGTCAAAGGTGCGATTCAACTTTTATCGACCGCACTCACGATCAATGTGACTACCTACGCCCTCGGTAAAGGGATTCAAGGACTTACCGCCGCATATCTGACACGGATTGCCGGACGCAGTTTTATCGAATACTTCCGTCAAGATCGATCGTGGGGTGATGGCGGGATGGCAGAAGCCGTGCAGCAGCAATTCCAATTAAATCGCAAAGATGAATTCCTACAAGCCTTTATCCAGCAGGCGATTAGCTCTGGTACTGTCAAGCTGAAAGAAACATTCTCGATCGTCGATCGAAAATAGATCCAGTAAATAAGTAGTCTTGGTCAATTACATTCGGCAATAGCCGGGAATTATAGCGTGAATACCGATCCTAGTGGCACGATCGAAATCACTACAATAAAGAAGTAATTGCCGTGAATTTGTCCGTCACGCCAATTACTTATATAAAATTTTATTCCCCGTCGCATTATGCAACCAAACAACCCCCAACAATTTACCGAAAAAGCTTGGCAGGCTGTCACCAATACGCTGGATATTGCCAAAGCTTGCCAACAGCAACAGATGGAGTCAGAGCATCTTCTCAAGGCTCTACTCGAACAAGATGGCTTAGCCACAAGTATTCTTGCCAAGGCGGGAGTCAATCTCAACCAATTTCGTCAAGAACTGGAAAACTATCTTCAAAAGCAGCCCAAAATCTCTGGGACAATTAGCTCCGTATATTTAGGGCGCAGTATTGATACATTGCTCGATCGGGCCGATCGGTATCGCAAAGATTATGGCGATGACTATATCTCGATCGAACACCTATTACTAGGATATCTCCAAGACGATCGCTTTGGCAAACAACTTTTTGCTGAATTTAAGTTAGATGAAACTAAACTCAAAGCGATCGTTTCCCAAATTCGCGGCTCCCAAAAAGTCAACGATCAAAATCCCGAGGGTAAGTATGAATCACTCTCTAAATACGGACGCGATCTGACTGATTTTGCCCGTCGTGGTAAACTCGATCCCGTGATCGGCCGCGATGATGAAATCCGGCGGACGATTCAAATCTTGTCCCGCCGGACTAAAAATAACCCCGTCCTGATTGGTGAACCTGGAGTCGGGAAAACGGCGATCGCTGAAGGTTTAGCCCAGCGGATTATTAGTGGCGATGTCCCCCAATCGCTCAAAGATCGCACCTTGATTTCCCTCGATATGGGTGCCCTGATTGCGGGTGCCAAATATCGCGGTGAATTTGAAGAACGCCTCAAAGCGGTGCTCAAAGAAGTCACCGAATCTCAGGGGCAAATTATCTTATTTATCGATGAAATTCATACCGTCGTTGGTGCGGGTGCCACTCAAGGTGCGATGGATGCTGGCAACCTGCTCAAGCCGATGATGGCGCGGGGTGAGCTACGGTGTATCGGGGCGACTACTCTTGATGAATATCGCAAATACATTGAGAAAGATGCCGCCTTAGAACGCCGGTTTCAACAAGTATATGTCGATCAACCGAGCGTCGAAGATACGATCTCGATTTTGCGCGGACTCAAAGAACGTTATGAAG
>NZ_JANLWO010000589.1:0-1616 GCF_031364565.1 Chamaesiphon sp. OTE_20_metabat_361 | reverse complement strand
GCTGTGGCGATCGCGATCGCTCCAATTTCATCAGCACCGCTACCGTGGCGGATCGAGAACTGGCATTTCTATGGATTAGTGGCTTTTTGGGTAGCAGTGGCTTTGACTCTCATATCTGGCGCGATCTACATTTTCCCAGCCAGAACTCAGCCCTCCAGGGGAATGTAGCCTCAGATACCAAAAAAATATCCTCTGAAAAAAGTGATATCGGCGATCTTAATATTTACTTAATAAATTCGCGAATTGGGAGGTGGATCTGGCTCAAAAGCTTACTCTGACTAACTTGTGAGCCGCGATCGAGTCAAAATTTCACCGAGATCGGCTCAAACCGACCGCACATCTTCCTGAGATTTGCCTTTACAATAGGTAACAGTAAGGGACCTAAACCGGAACACGATCGCACTCAGCCGCTCTTAAGCTGGTTGGTAGATCTCGGGAGATGGGCTACATCGTTCTTGGAGTAAGCTATCTGATGGATTATATCGAAAGAGTGCTCGAAAAGTTAAAGCACTGGGCTGGCAAACTGATCGAAGCAATTCTCGGCCCAGAAATGCAGCCAGAACCCGAATTGATTCCAATCCCTGTCGATGACAGAATGCGGAGATCGCGATAGTCGGGATCTGAACTAGCAAATGATGACCGATC
The DNA here is from genome assembly GCF_031364565.1 of Chamaesiphon sp. OTE_20_metabat_361. Taxonomy (NCBI): domain Bacteria; kingdom Bacillati; phylum Cyanobacteriota; class Cyanophyceae; order Gomontiellales; family Chamaesiphonaceae; genus Chamaesiphon; species Chamaesiphon sp. OTE_20_metabat_361. The sequence goes on along the minus strand of NZ_JANLWO010000589.1, from coordinate 971 downwards.
GTGCTGGGGAGCTGAGCATAGTAGTTTTGCATGGGCCAAATCTTAACTTGTTAGGGTTGCGAGAGCCGGAAATTTATGGCGCATCGACATTGGCTCAGATCGATGCCCAGTTGGTAGAGTTGGGTAACTCTTTGGACACGACGGTTTCGTCACTCCAATCTAACCACGAAGGTATGTTAGTGGATGCGATACATGATGCTCGCGATCGCTACGACGGCATTGTAATCAATGCTGGAGCATACACGCACACTAGTATTGCTATTCGGGATGCGATTTCAGCGGTGCAAATTCCGACAGTCGAAGTCCATCTAAGTAATATTTACAAGCGCGAAGAATTTCGGCACCACTCATATCTAGCGGCGATCGTTATCGGTCAGATTAGTGGTTTTGGGACGCAGAGTTATCAGTTAGGGTTGCAAGCTCTAATCGTGCATTTACGGCAGTTGAGAGCTGCCAGTGGCGGCTGAAGCGCCGAAGTAAAAACAAAATCTTTTCTAATATTGTTTTCGTCTGAGAGGGTGTTTGAAAAGTCTAATTGCCTCTCGCATGGTGGATAAATCCCCCTGCTTTGTGAAACACATGCGGAGGGAACCTGCGCGTGATTGCATCCGCTAAATCCCACTTAAAAAGCTACGGTGTACACACAAGTCGGCTAGACTTCTTTTCTAGATCTAAATCCCCCAACCCCCTTGGAAAGGGGGCTAAGAGTCGGTCAAAGTCACCCTTTTTAAGGGGGGGTGGGGGGATTCTCTGGGGTTTAAGCAATAGACTAGACTCTTCAAACATCATCTTAGTTTCCCCTAAAGCCTAAAGCCCAAAGCCTACTGAGTTCGCTCGTGAGGCACATAGCCGACCCAAGCGGGAGTGCCGCTCAAACCGCTGTGGGGATTGCTATCTTGAGCTGAAGGAGAGCGCGGTAAAATGAACGAAAACGTGCTGCCCTCACCTAAAACACTCTCGACCCAGATATG
>NZ_JANLWO010000572.1:0-3172 GCF_031364565.1 Chamaesiphon sp. OTE_20_metabat_361 | reverse complement strand
CCAGCAGGTGGCTGTTAGAGGTGTATTTACAATTTTAGGTCCAGCCATGTGGGGCTGGTTTTTTGCAGATCTGGGCTGGAGGTTCCCTCCAGGTCGAGCGCGTCAAGACAAGACAGAGGGGTTGGGGGTGAGGGCAAGATCTATGCTTCATACCCAAATGAAGCAACGCCGTACATACCTACTTATTTAACCATATGCCAATTCCCAATCACCTGAGTCTGTGGAGAAAGCATTGTGGGAGCGTGTCAGTCTGATTTGCGCTAATGCCACGATCGTCGGGATGATCCGACCATAATTAGTCGATATCGACCTCCAGCCCAGATCTGCAAAAAACCAGCCCCACATGGCTGGCCCTAAAATTGTAAATACACCTCTAACAGCCACCTGCTGGGTCGCTGAGAGCATCATGCCGCGTTTTGCCATATACAGAGAGATATAGCTCTGTAATTGGCTGGTAGCCGCCAATCCGCCCCGAATTAGAGTTTGCTTGGCGACTTCATAACTGGCAAAGTGGAAAGCAAATTGACGAGCGATTTGATGGAGTACTAAGGGTTTAATTACCGAACTCACCGCGATCGCGCTGCTACCTTTTAAAATCAGTTTGATCGGATCGTGCTGAATGTGTGCGGGTAATGGCTGGTCGAAGCGAGTATTTGCTAAGGATTTCTGGACTCTAATCGTTAGTAGATCCCGATCTCCAGATGGCAACTTGTGCCAATTTTTGCCCATCAAATGCAAAAAGACTTCTGATTCTAAGTCAGTTGTCGTCAGTTGGCTAGAATAAGGAATTTTCAGATACCGACATACTTGCACCAATGTCTGACGATAACTGACACCTTGAGTTCTGCCCTGTAAAACTGTAATCCCATCCGCCGCCAGAAAGCGAAACCGATCCTCGATCGAATCTAGCCAAATATCCCGATCCTGACTTTGGATCTCTACTAAGTCTGGCGTGCGGACGTAATCTAAGGGGTTGAACTTACGGCTGAAAAGAATCCTAGTTAATTGTTGTAGTTCGTCTTCAGTAGCCAACTCTAAAGCCGTTCGTAACTCATCCAAAGCAACTTCCTCCCACACTCTTGCCACCGATCCTATCACCTTACAGTGTACCGCACGATTTTAAAAAACAGTGTCCGGTTATCTAGGGACGTTTAATTTATGGAGGGTAGCTCTTTGATGGTCGCTTTGCGCTTAGTGATGTCTACATCGGCAATAAAGCGTTTGGCGCCCGAAGTATAGATTACCAACCGTCGATCGAGTCCTTTGGGATAGACTAGCAATACTCGATCGATATCTTTGATTATCTCGGTATAACTTGCCCCCGAAACATCTGAAATCGCAATCTGCTTGCGATCCGAGCTGCTAAAAATTTTATCGCCGTTGGTATCAGTCAAGACCTGAAGGTGCCAAAGTGCGGTAACTGTTTTCAGCCCTTTTCCTTTAGGAGGACTATCGGGATTTGGGCGAACTGGGGTAGTAGTTGCACTGATTTGCTCCATCTGAAGCAATCGCGAACTGTTATTTGTCAGCAATTTACTTGCAGATAAATTGTCCCGATGAACGAACATATAATTCCGAATATCTACACCCTCACTGCGACCTTCATAGCTCTCAGATGCAGCGGATTTAATTTCTTTGATAATACTCCTTTGTTCTTGGGTCGCAACATAAATCGGCGCATATAAATAGGGCGTACCATCGATCTGCTGGAAGTCGGTCATCAAGACTTCTTGAGGCGCGGGTAATGGCGCGGGAGTAGTATTTGCGATCGCTTGAGTGCTAGGAGTGGAGCTGGCTGGTGCCCTACTACAGCTTGATAACGTAGCGACAATACCGACTAAACCAATTAATTTCCACCATTGCTTAGAAACAAACATACTCTCACCACATCAAAAAGGATTGTTGAGCTAGTCTACAACTGGAGTGACGCTCGTTCCAGAATTGTCTCCGCTCCCAAGCTTGGAAGCAGCTCGCGCTCGATCGTGTCCTTTTACCGTAGGGTCTATAGTTTCTGCTGCGGAGAGTTCGATGACTGCGCTTGCGTTGCGTCTTGCTCGGTCGCTCGGCTCGATCGATTCAAGCGATAGACAAAGCAGTGCTTTCGATCGTGGCAGATCTTATCGTTGTTGAGTCAATGCGATCGCGTCTGCAACATTAATAGTGGGAAGTCCAGCTAATCCTGGCAAAATATTGGTACCAGCGTAAACAATCGGTAATTCGTCTGTTTGCCACACCCAAATTTGCTCTCGCTGAATATCAATCAGCCACGCTAGTTGAGTCCCATTAGTCAGGCAATGGAGAATTTTATTTTGGAGATCGAGGATGCTTTGGTCGGGCGATCTAATTTCAATTACCCAGTCAGGAGCACCTTCAAAAGGGCCATCGGCTTGAGGAAGACGATCGATCTCGATGACCACAATATCGGGAACTGGTGAAATTGGCGAAATAATACAGCGCAGCTCCTGGATCGCCTCGTAGCGAGTAGTGTTCTGGTTAATCCAGTTGACTAAGTTACGCTGAAGACGGGAATGATAGAGGGTGGGCATGACTTTCTGGCGGGCAGTGCCATTGATGAATTCCCATGCCGGAGAAGCCTCTATATTCGGCTGGGCAAGAAATTCACTAAGTGGTCTGGTAATGGTTGATGGCATTGCATCTGAATGGATGGTGACAGCAGATCTTCGGCTTATATTTTAACGTAAGTTTTGTAAGACTATCTGTAGCTGGAATCTATAAATCTTAGGAGTGGAGATTAATAGAGGGTATGAAAAGTTTTGATGCTTTAGGCTCGATCGAGATATTCTCCACCCTAACCGCGTTGAATAGGATCGATCGAAACCAGATGCTATATTGAAATTGTCGTTGATTTAATGACAAACAATATTTAAGTCTATGTCTTTGCTAACAGAGGCTTTGCAAGAAATTGATAGTTGGATTCAGACAAGTACCTCCTCACACGCCTCCCAGATAAGAAGAGATGGAATTCGCCCTGGATTGGATAGGGACTTAATACAAGTATATTCAGAAGAGATGGATTTTCGTTTTTCAGAAGAAGTGTATGAACTTTATGCGTGGCATGATGGGGTTATTCAAATAGGAGATTATGCGAATCCTGTATTTTTCAATCGTCTCGAACAGACAGGCAAATATCTCGTTAGAGAGCAGATTCCCT
>NZ_JANLWO010000543.1:0-4458 GCF_031364565.1 Chamaesiphon sp. OTE_20_metabat_361 | reverse complement strand
CGCCAATGCCATCCGTTCTGCCAAAAGTGCCGTCGATAAAAACGTCATCGCCCAAATTCAATCTTCTACTCGCGATAAAGCGCCACAGCCACAGCCAGAGACAACTGTGGCGACCAGCGATTAATCTAAATTCCCACCCATCCTCTATCTACATGTCATCAAACCACACATTAATGGGAGTTACTTTTATCGGCTGCGGCGCGGCTGCCCCGGAGACAATCGTACTCAATGACGAGCTAGCGCAGGTAGTAGATACTTCTGATGAGTGGATTTCTAGCCGCACGGGGATTCGGCAACGACACATCGGTCACGATCGCGAGTCATTGGCTGGTTTGGCGACTCAGGCGGCACAGCAGGCGTTGGAGATGGCTGGAGTAGCGGCTGAAGATGTCGATCTGATTATATTAGCGACTTCTTCTGCGGAAGATTTATTTGGGAGTGCTTGTCGGATTCAGGCTCAACTCGGGGCAACTAAAGCAGTCGCGTTTGACTTGACTGCTGCTTGTTCGGGATTTGTGTTTGGGGTGGTGACTGCGGCACAATTTTTACGATCGGGTGTGTATCGGAATGTTCTGGTAATTGGTGCTGATTTATTATCGCGGTGGGTGGATTGGCAAGATCGGAATACTTGCGTGTTATTTGGGGACGGTGCGGGTGCCGTGTTAATGCAAGGAACTATTAATCCCGATCGATTGCTAGGATTTGAAATTAGCAGCGATGGCAGTCAAAATTGCTGTCTGAATCTGAGTTTTAAGCCAGAATTACGTGAATTGATTCCTGGGGTAGTACTTACGCAAGGTAAGTATCAATACATCACCATGAATGGTAAGGAAGTCTATCGATTTGCCATCAATCGCGTGCCCGATGCGATCGATAAAGTTATCCACCAAGCTCATCTAACTAGTGCCGATATTGACTGGTTGATTTTGCACCAAGCCAATCAACGCATTATGGATGCCGTTGCCCTGCGGTTACAGATCCCCCCAGAAAAAGTAGTTAGTAATGTCGCTAAATATGGGAATACTTCGGCGGCTTCAATTCCGATCGCGCTCACTGAAGCAGTCCGAGCTGGTAAAATTCAAACTGGCGATACGATCGCGACATCTGGCTTTGGAGCAGGTTTAAGTTGGGGTGCGGCAATCTTTAAATGGGGAAATTAAAGAATTAATTTGTATTTCAATTTTTTAAAGCATAACTATCATGAAAACTGCATGGGTATTTCCCGGACAAGGCTCACAAGTACTCGGCATGGGTGTAGATTTACTGGCGATCGATTCGGCTAAAGCAACATTCGATCGGGCGACCGATATTTTGGGCTGGTCGGTACTCGATGTTTGTCAAAATGATGAAGTAAAATTGGCAAATACTCGCTACACGCAACCCTGTTTATATGTCATCGAAAGTATCTTAGTAGACTTACTCGGACAGCGCGGATTGAAACCCGATATCGTGGCTGGGCATAGTTTAGGTGAGTATGTCGCTCTCTACGCGGCAGGCGTATTTGACTTTGAGACGGGACTAGAGCTAGTCAAACGTCGTGCCGAATTGATGGATCTCGCATCGCAAGGCGGCATGACAGCTTTGTTAGGATTCGATCGCGAGCAACTAGAAGCCGCGATCGCCGATACTGAAGATGTCGTCATCGCCAATGATAATAGTGCCGCCCAAGTGGTAATTTCAGGTACCGCCGCTGGAATTGCCGCCGTAGTTGCCAAAATTAAAGTCAAACGGGCGATCCCTCTAAATGTCTCGGGCGCGTTTCATTCACCGATGATGGCGACAGCCGCTGCCGAGTTTGGCAAGCTCCTCGCACCGATCGATTTTCACGATGCCAAAATTCCCGTCCTCTCGAATGTGGCACCAATTCCCACCACCGATGCGCGTAAATTAAAAGCCCAACTCGACAGCCAAATTACTGGTGCGGTACGGTGGCGAGAAATCTCGCTCCAGTTGCCCGAATTGGGCATCGAACGCGCGATCGAGGTCGGGCCAGGAAAAGTATTAGGCGGACTGATTAAGCGCACTTGTGAGTCAATTTCGGTGGCACAGGTGAGCGGGATTTCGGACTTGGAATCGATCGGATAAGGGGTAAAAGGTAAGAGGTAAAAGGTAAGAGGTAAAAGGTAAAAGGTAAGAGGTAAAAGGTAAGAGGTAATGCAATCATCTCATCCTCTCCCAGTCCCCCCTATCCCCTATCCCCTATTCCCTATCCCCTATTCCCTCTCTAACGACGATTGCGGACTTTTCTAGGTGTTGGGATGGGACTACCGTCTTTATCTAATTTGACTGGCAACGGCTTACCACCATTAAAATAAGCTTCCATCACCTTGAGTACCATCGGCGCGGCGGTTTTACCACCACCACCCCCAGTATGCTCGCCAAAGGCCACGACGACGATCTCGGGTTTATCCAGCGGTGCGTAGGAGCCAAACCACACATGATCCGCTCCTGGAGGAGCTTCAGCAGTACCACTTTTTCCGGCGGATTTGGGAATTGTCTCCGTATTCATCGCCCCACCAGTACCACCATCGACGACTTCCCGTAAACCTTTACGGAGAGTGGCAATCGTACTGGGTTTAAGATTCAGCGATTCTCGCCATTCGCGTTTGGTGGGATCTTTGATGAGATGTGGCTGGACGTGATAGCCACCATTAGCCGGAACGGCGAACATGCCAGCGACTTGGAGCGGTGTAGCTTGGAGAAAGCCTTGACCGATCGACATATTAATGGTATCGCCGACCGACCACGGCATTTTATAGTTCAATTGCTTCCAGTTGTCGTCAGCAACCAAACCTTTGGCTTCTTCGGGTAGTTCGATGCCAGTACGTTTGCCGAAGCCATATTTGCGCGTCCAATCGATTAGGGTTGGCCCACCGATTCGCTGTCCGACTTGATAAAAGAAGGTGTCGCTACTCCATTTGAGGGCACCAGGAAAGCCTAATGGCCCAAACCCCGCCCGATTCCAATCGCGAAATGTAAAACCGCCAACTGTAATCGAAGGATAAGTTTGGAGGATGGCGTCAGGTTTGAATTTTCCCGACTCTAGTGCGGCGGTCGTCGTAATAATTTTGTAAGTACTCGCAGGTGGAAAAGGTTGTAAGGAGCGATTTACAAACGGATGATCTTGCCCTTGCAACTTCTTCCAGACATCGGGAGAAATCCGCCCCGAGAGTTGATTTGGGTCGAAAGCAGGGCGACTAGCCATCGCCAAAATTTCACCCGTGTGGGGATCCATCGCAACGATCGCGCCTTTATTCTTCCCAATCGCCTCTTCTGCCACTTTTTGTAGCTCTAGATCGAGTGTAGTCGTGACATCTTGCCCTGATTTGGAGACTTTTTGACCCAAAAATTGCTGCAATCGTCCCGCACCGTTGACTTCGACTTGAGTTCCACCCCACTCACCCCGCAATCGCGATTCTAAGGTCGATTCTAGACCCATTTTACCAGTTACATCACCCATCCGGTAGCCATTGGCGCGGTTTTTGGCTAATTCCCGATCGTTCATTTCTCCCGTATAGCCCAAGACGTGCGCCGCCAGTTGACCGCCGGGATAATACCGAACTGATTCGATATCGACATCGATGCCTTCTTTTTCGGCACCATACTCTTGGAGTCTGGTAATCTGGGCTTCGGTCAAATCGCGGACGATCCTGACTCGATTGGTCGAATTTATACTCACCCCAGTTAATTTGGCTTGAATTGTTTCCTCATCGATATTCAAAATCTGGGCGATCTGAGCGCGAGTTGTCAGCCAATTTTCCCGCTTGGTTGCCAGCGGCCAGATAAAAATTGAGTGAGATAATTTATTCCCAGCTAGCAGCCTGCCCTTGCGATCGTAAATATTCCCCCGGACTGGCGGTTTGGCAACAGTTCGGACGCGATTGGTTTCGGCAACTTGACGATTTACCGTTCCTTGGTTTAACTGGAGATAGCTCAACCGCGAACCAATACCACCGAGCAATCCTACCCCGATAATTGTCATCAAGACCCCAGCTTGGTTTCTCTGTCCGACAGTACGTTTTTTGTTGTAAAAACCTGAGATCCCCAGATCGCTGCTGGATAAATCGCCAGATAAATTGTCAGAGAACCGATTCTGCATAAAAGTAAGCTTGGCTTGAGGGGTCGGGTGAGTTGTCAACTGAGTTAGTTGGGATTTTAGCCGATCCCGGTCATTTGTCTGAGTAGGGGATACCGCACTAAAATTGATGAAGAGTAAATCAATCGAGCTAAATTCCCCGATCGACTAAAGTTAGTTTAGAGCGAACCAGCAACAATATTAATCGTAATTGCCAGGAGTGTGGTGTTAAAAAAGAATGATACAACGCCGTGGATCAAACCCAATTTCCGCATTTGGCGAGATGTCACACTGACATCCGATACCTGACTAGTCATACCAACTACAAACGAGAAGTATAAAAAATCCCAGTAATCTGGCTCCAGTTCGCCCGGAAAGTCCAG
>NZ_JANLWO010000531.1:0-4735 GCF_031364565.1 Chamaesiphon sp. OTE_20_metabat_361 | reverse complement strand
TTCGACTTCCGGGGTATTTTCCAGGAAGTCGAAGTGGAAGCAGATGAACCACAGTCCTAATTTACGATCGGGTTGGCACGGACAGCTACAATTAACCTATCGCTACGATCGCGGCAAAACGCAAGCGATCGAGCATCAAGGTACCGCCCCCCTCAAAGTCCAACGCTCGTTTTATCCTGAAGGTGATGGGATTTGTCATAATCCCATTTTGCACACGGCTGGGGGGATTGTCGGCGGCGATAGTCTCCAAATCGACATCGATCTCCAGCCAAAATCTCGGGCGGCGATTACAACTGCGGCAGCGGGAAAAATCTATGGCAGTAATGGCATGACGGCGACGCAAAACATCGTTCACCGGATTGGCGATAATGCTTGTCTGGAATGGATACCCCAAGAGACGATTATTTTTAATGGGGCAATCTTTGAGCAACAGCTACAGGTGGATCTCGCGCCGACAGCAAGCTGGCTGGGTTGGGAGATCTTGCGCTTCGGACGCACGGCACACGGCGAAAAATTTACGCGCGGTAGATGGCAATCAGCAACGGAGGTGTATCGCCAAGGGCGACCGATTTGGATCGATCGACAGTTATTATATGGCAATACCCAAATCGATCGACCCAATAGTCTAGCAGGATATCCGATCGTCGGTAGCCTAGCATGGATTGGTGCCAGCCCGATCGAGCCTCAGCTACCTTACCACGATCGGATGATTAGGAAGGAGATCGCGATCGCGGCTCGATCGCTCTTTGACGGCGAGCCACATAAAATCGGCGTAACCCGTCTGACAGAAGGCTTATTATGTCGGTATCGCGGTGACTCGACTACAGAAGTTCGGCAATGGTTTACCGCTGTCTGGCATCTCCTCCGCCATTCATTTCTCGATAGTCCGCCGATTCGTCCACGAGTTTGGCAATAGGGGAGGTGGGAGATGGGAGGTGGGAGATGGGAGATGGGAGATGGGAGATGGGAGATGGGAGAAAGACGCAAGTAACCCATTACCTCTTACCTTTTACCTTTTACCTTTTACCTTTTACCTCTTACCTTTACCTCTTACCTCTTACCTCTTACCCCTACCCGCTACCCTTTACCCTTTACCCATGCAACTCTCCCCGCAAGAAAAAGATAAACTCTTAATTTTCACCGCTGCGCTCGTTGCCGAGCGTCGTAAAGCTAGAGGCTTAAAACTCAATTACCCCGAAGCGATTGCTTATATCTCCGCTGCAATCTTGGAAGGTGCCCGGGATGGGCAAACTGTCGCCCAACTGATGAATTATGGGAAAACTTTACTCGCTCGCGATGACGTGATGGAAGGGATTGCTGAGATGATTCACGATATCCAAGTCGAAGCTACCTTTCCCGATGGTACCAAACTTGTCACCGTCCACGATCCGATTATGTAGACATATGGCTCGATCGTCAGATATCACAACTGCAAGTGCAGAGTAGTTGCGGGAGCTAACGATCGAATAAATCGATTTAAATGATACCAAGACGAGTTAGACCCAAAGTTGCACCGACGCCAACTAGATGTCCGAACGCAGTACCAGCCAGCAATTGAGCTGCGGTCAAACCACCCACCAGAGCGGGGCCAGCTTTTTTGGTAGTACTGGCGATCGCCACACCGAGGACGGAACACACCACCATCACGATCGCGACTGTGGGCGACCATGCTTGACTCATCGGTCCGATCGCCCCAAGTAACAAGGTAGAATTTAACATGATTTACTCCTAAAGATTTGGATATCTAATAACAGCTTAAGGTATTCTATCGCGATTAAATGATAACTTTTAGTAACAGGTACGCGATCGCCATTAGATGATGCCGATGTTTGTCAGCCCGAGGACGAAGCCAACGCCCAAAATATGCCCAAAGCTCATCGCAGCAACTAGTTCGGCCCAACTAAAAATCCCTGCGCGACTGTTTAATTTAGCAATAATTGCCGCGATCGCGACTGCAAACAAGTTACAAATAATCATCACAAATGCTGTATTAAACCCCCAAGGTTCGGTATGCGGAATCGCGGCAATAATTAAGTTATTTAACAAAAAACTCGACTCCCGATCGCAACTCATGTATGGCAATTATTAGTTAGTCGGGGCGATTGTCGATCGACTTCCGCTGACTAATTCACAAAAATTAATACATTTAACCCTAATTAACACTAATGCGGATTAAAATTTGCGGAATAACTACTGTCGAACAGGGACTGGCAATTGCGAAAATGGGTGCGACAGATATCGGCTTGATCTGCGTCCCTGGCTCGCCGCGCTACCTGACGCTCTCCAAATTACAGGAACTCGTCGCCCAGCTCGCGGACGCGGCGAATACAGTGGGGGTCTTTGCCGATTTTTCGGTAACTACCATCGCCCATGTCGTCACCCTCACCAATCTCGCCACCGTTCAGCTCCACGGTACCGAATCGATCGAATTTTGTCAGGAATTACGGCAAGCACTCCCCGAGACAGAAATTATCAAAGCATGGCGCGTCCAGACGAGTAGCGATCTTGCCACTATCCAAACCTATAGTCCCGTCGTCGATGGTTTGCTCTTGGACGCCTATCATCCCGACGCCCTCGGCGGGACGGGACACACCATCGACTGGCAACAGTTGTCAGCCTTTAAACCCTCAATTCCGTGGCTATTAGCTGGCGGGTTAACGCCTGATAATATTGGCATGGCTTTGAGCCAACTGCAACCCGATGGGATCGACCTCTCCAGCGGGGTAGAAGTCTCGCCAGGGCAGAAAAATTTAGATTTGGTCGATCGGTTATTTACCAACTTACGGAGTAGATTAGGCTAAAATAAAGACTCAAATATTTGCGATCCGTATTGGCACCGCCGCGATTCGAGCGAGTCGCCGCAATTACACACACATTACAAATTTGGAGTCAAGAGGCGATCGCATGGATAGCAGTAAAATCATCAATGTCGATGCACCAGGGGAAAAGCCACCGAGCGCGACAGCAGCAGATGTCAGTCAGCGACAGCCACTGGGAGATCTTCCTGACATCGATTCGATCGATTTACGCACCGAAACGTTGGCTACTATCGATCGATTACAACAGCATCTAATCGCAGAATTTCAAAGCGATATTAGTGAAATTCAAGAACGATTGAATAAATCATTTCGGCAATTCTTACTGGCAAAAGAACACGAACGGATGCCATTCTTGCAACGCGTGATGACTTCACATATTGAAAACATGGAAGACGAGCGCGGGTTTCCGCCGCGTCATCCAGTTCACTGGTTTAAATCTAAATTAGAATTTAGTTCGACGGGTGTTTTGGAATTTGATTTCAAAAAAGATGCCGAAGTATTTATCGAATCAGCCTTAAATTATATCGAGACTGAAATTAAAGAGCAACTGCTACAGAGACAACAAGCAACGATCGCGCTGGTCGATCGGCAAATCGTCGAACTCCAATCCACCCTTGCCGTTCGGCTCCAACCAGTTGCCAAGCTCCGCCGGATAATTATTACGGAGTATGTCAATAGCTTCATCCAAGCCGAAAAGTTAATTATTAAAGTTATCGATAGCTTTTATTTCGTGAGCATGGGAGCGAGATTTAATCCCAAGCAAGAATTAATTTATAGTGAAGTGTGCGTGCGACCGACAGGGATCTTCGATCGCAGCAAAGATGACGATAAACCCACCCAATTAAAGTATGCAATTTCTTGCGATCGACTCGTAGACATCATGAATGAATCGATCGGTCGATCGGTCGATCGGATCGGGCAACAAACTCAAGCGTATCTAACTGATGAACTAGTACCTAAAATCGATAAGTTGTTTGAGGATTTAGCTAGTTAAAAGTGGCACGATCGAGATCGATCTCATGCAGTCGTCATGTTTGGTTATCACGCAAACCAACCGCCTATTTAAACGAGCTGAAAATCTTATCGCGATCGAACAATAAAGTAAAACAGTTTCCCTCCAACTCCCAACTCCCAACTCCCATCTACCCTCTACTCTTCACATAGGCAGTGTCAACGCATCAAAGGGTATCCTAGAAAAGAGCTGTATCTTCTTGGCAATGACCATATTCTGCCCTAACGGACACGATAACCCTGACACCAATCGGTTTTGTCAAGCCTGCGGTAGTCAGTTAGCCGCCCCTGTCAATCATTCCATGACAATTGGGGTACTACTTGGCGATCGTTACCGGATTACTAGAGAAATCGGTCAAGGTGGTTTTGGGCGGACTTATCTGTGTGAAGATGTCAATCGCTTCAACGAACTCTGCGTCCTCAAAGAATTTGCGCCGCAAGTTCAGGGTACGGCTTTACTAACTAAAGCTCAACAATTATTCGAGCGGGAAGCTGGGGTGATGTATCAACTTCAACACCCCCAAATTCCCCGGTTTCGGGAAATGTTTCGCGTCAATCGCGGTGGTGTCGGACAGCTATTTTTAGTGCAGGATTATGTCGCTGGTGACAATTATCAGCAGCGCCTGCGCCAAAAGCGCAAGCAGGGCAAAACCTTCACCGAAGCCGAAATTACGCAGTTTCTTACTCAAATTCTCCCCGTACTGAGCTACATTCATTCCCTCGGCGTCATTCATCGCGATATCTCTCCCGACAATCTGATCTCCCGCAATAGCGACGGCTTACCAGTGCTGATCGATTTTGGCGGCGTCAAACAAGTCGCGGTAAATGCCGCCACTCAGTATATGGGTGCCAATCTCGAACACAGCGAAGTCCCGACACGATTGGGCAAAGTCGGTTATGCACCC
>NZ_JANLWO010000529.1:0-3431 GCF_031364565.1 Chamaesiphon sp. OTE_20_metabat_361 | reverse complement strand
GCTAGCGACTGTCCGCAAGCTCTATCAACAAGGGCTGCTCTGGGGTGAAAAATTAGCGGCAATCGTGGGTACCGATAGCTATGTAGTTCTGGGTGAGTGTGTCGTCGGGGGCACGACGACTGCATTAAGTCTCCTAGCAGGTTTGGGTATCGATGCTGTCGGTAAAGTTAATAGCTCCCACCCCGTCTGCAATCATCAGCAAAAAGCCGAAATTGTCGCTCGCGGATTGGCGGGTTTAAAGTTACCGCTTTCGCCTTGGGAACTAGTCGCAGCCATCGGCGATCCGATGCAAATCGCTGTTGCTGGCATGGCGATCGCGGCGAGTCGCAGTTGTGGTGTTTTACTCGCTGGAGGCACGCAAATGCTGGCTGTAGCCGCTCTAATTCAAGCGATCGGGATCGACCTCGATTTGGAGATTAACACCAGTCAGATCGTCGTCGGGACGACTGATTGGGTGGCAAACGATCGCTCTGGCGATACTGTCGCATTAGCACGATTGATTCCCCAGATCCCACTGCTCTCCACTAAACTCAGTTTTGCCAACTCCCACTATCCCCAACTCCAAGTTTACCAGCAGGGATTTGTTAAAGAAGGGGTCGGTGCGGGCGGACTGGCGATCGCGGCTAGTCTTTATCGAGATTGGGGACAGGTACAAATGCTAGACTCGATCGAGCAATTATTAGCCGCCAGTCTCTCGGTTAAGCAGTAAGCAAAAGTTACCCCTTACCCCCTCCCACCCCTTCTCTAGTAAAATAACCTCAGCAGACCGCTCCTTAATTTTTCCAGATCGCATAGCACCATGAGCCAGACGACCGCAGCACTTGACTTTCCGACCCTTAATGCCGAACTAAGCCAGCAGACTCCTCAAGCCATCATCAAACGCGCCTTGAGCCTGTTCGATAATATTTCCATCTCTTTTAGTGGCGCTGAGGATGTGGTCTTAATCGATATGGCATATAAGATTAATCCCAACGTCAGAGTATTTAGCCTCGATACTGGGCGTCTCCATCCGGAAACTTACCAATTTATCGATCGAGTCAGAAAGCACTATGGTATCGCGATCGATGTCGTGTACCCAGAAGCAGCACCCGTCGAAGCGATGGTGAAGGCTAAAGGTTTATTTAGCTTCTATGAAGATGGACACCAAGAATGCTGTGGAGTGCGAAAAGTGGCTCCCCTGCGACGTAAGTTAGCGACCCTCGATGCCTGGATTACCGGACAGCGCAAGGATCAAAGTCCTTCGACTCGCGCAGAGGTACCCGCGATCCAAGCTGATGGTGCTTTCTCGACTCCAGAACATCCCCTAGTCAAGTTCAATCCATTGGCTAATTGGTCGTCTGCGGATGTCTGGAATTACATTCGCGCACTAGAAGTACCTTACAACGCTCTCCACGAACGCGGCTTTATTAGTATCGGTTGCGAACCCTGCACCAAGCCGACACTACCTCAGCAGCACGAACGCGAAGGTCGCTGGTGGTGGGAAGAAGCTACGCAAAAAGAATGCGGTCTGCACGCTCCTAAGTAGCTTGTTGTACATTCGCACATTAAATGTCGCTATTTGCAAATTAGTGTCGTTTTTCGCAAGATAATGTCGCAAAACACCTAAGCAGACATATTTTTTCGTAAATTCGCAATTTAATGTCGCTAATTTGTGAATTAGATCCCGTTCGCAAATTAGTGTCGTTTTCGCTATGCGACAATAATGTTCTTGTAATCTTCCATTGCCAAAGTCTTCATCATTGAAAGCTATTATTAACAATCGGAAATTGAGCATCTGCGTAGCCTCTTCCCACCTTTCAATCCACCAATTTTTGCGATCGCAAACAACAGTCTTTTGGAGTCGCTTCCTCCCACCTTTCAATCCGCTCATTTAGTAGAAAATAATTGCAATCATTACAAGAGAAATAGATTGCAGTCATCAAAACCGATCTTTCAACCCACCCATCTCTGGGAAGGCGATAGCAACGAGAGCGATCGCTCTGGGGAGATAATCTTTGCGGTCTTTCAACCCACCCATCTCTGGGAAGGCGATAGCAACTCCCGGAGCCAAAACCCTTGTCTGGAAAGCTTTTCAAACTAGTTTTTGGCAAAGCTGCTAAAAACATGTCTTATGGACTCATCAGGAGGACTGCCTTGGTAATTTCAAACTAGTGAAAGTATTGCTAGCAGAGAGATTCTGGATTTTGGCAAACCTCTAGGGGTTTTTGACCTCACTATTAGGTTTGCCAATAAAAATTATGGCGGATTCCTCCTCGATCGGAGGCGATTCAGTAACTGCCACTCCGGTCACACCATCTACTTCAATAAAATGAAGACATAATGCACCCGTACTTTCACAAAATGAAAGCTTTACCTACTTCTGCTGGGGGCGCACCTGCGCTACTTTAGAGAAAGAGAATTTCATCAATGCAGCATCCCATCCCCACACAAATCTCCCAATGAGATAGGTACCAGGATGGCAGTCAGTAAGCGGACAGTTGCCAGGGCCGGAAAGTACAGTCATCTACGATGACCAAACAGACCCACATTTTTCACGGTTCATTGGCTCAGAAAGCTTAAACTGCGGCGCGGTTAAACTATGTATTAACTTGTCTAGGTGCGGATGTACTGTAAAAACCATCTCGTTTTGAGGAGACTGGCATTTGCCAAGGCAGACGCGAACGCGAGACTAAGCTGACGATCGAGAGTGATAAGTTGCGGCGATATCCTTCGCTTGTTCTTGAGGACTAGCCCTGGCTGGCTGAAATCCTGACTCAACCGCGACCCCAAGTTGCTGGGCTTTTGAACGAATAGTTTCAATCAGTCTGTTGTAGCTCCAGCGAGAGATGGTCATCTGGTAATCTTTTACATACTTTTTTTGAGCCTCAACTGAACCAGGACATCTCTGTTCTGCTCTAGCGGTAATCTCACTGGCGAGTACCGTTCTAACATGTGTCAGAGTAGGGATTACGATGCTGTCAGCTCGATATTGTTGTGCGAGTTTAACGATCTCATTTGCTAGTAGACGATCGACATATTCTCCCAGATCTGAAGATTAGCATTGGGAGCCGATTGGGTCGATTGCTCTGTATTCAGTTCGCTGAGAATATCTTGCGCCCGTCGTTTGATAACATCAAGGCTAGAGCCGCTGAGTTCGATCGATTCACGATCGCTTTTGACTACATCCAACCAACGTTGCTTTCCGTCTATGCGGCGGCGGAGATTTTGCTGGATAGCCAGCCATGATTCATAGGTATACAGCACCATCAAGATAGCAGAGGCATAGAAACGCCCAGGTTGCCCAGGATAAATTTCTCTGAGCGGCGTACAAAGATCCATAACTGCCTTCTTCGGGATAGAACCTCTACGTTGCCAGATCCCAAAATCAGAATGTTGACTTACTCGCTTTATCAATTCGCAAATCAGAGGAGTATTACGCTCTGCCATCAAAT
>NZ_JANLWO010000355.1:0-5076 GCF_031364565.1 Chamaesiphon sp. OTE_20_metabat_361 | reverse complement strand
GATCGAAACTAGCGATGTTCTCTGACTAGAGGCTGCGCCAAAAGATTACTCGGACAGAACAACAGAGAATATGCGTTTAATTTTGATGACGGGCAAAGGTGGTGTGGGTAAAACCTCCGTTGCGGCGGCGACTGGGTTGCGATGTGCCGAACTCGGTTATCGTACCCTCGTACTGAGTACCGATCCCGCTCACTCCCTAGCAGATAGCTTTGACATGGAGATGGGGCACGATCCGCGTGAAGTTCGTCCGAACCTGTGGGGCGCGGAACTGGATGCCCTCAAAGAACTCGAAGGCAACTGGGGAGCGGTGAAACGCTATATTACCCAAGTATTGCAAGCGCGCGGGATGGAAGGGGTACAAGCTGAAGAATTGGCAATCCTACCAGGGATGGATGAGATCTTTGGGCTAGTGCGGATGAAACGGCACTACGATGAAGGAATCTATGATGTGCTGATTATTGACTCCGCACCGACAGGAACTGCCCTGAGACTGCTGAGTTTGCCCGAAGTCGGCGGTTGGTACATGCGGAAGTTTTACAAGCCTTTACAGGCAGTTTCGGTCGCGCTCAGACCACTAGTAGAGCCGTTATTTCGACCGATCGCGGGGTTCTCATTGCCGAATAAGGAAGTGATGGATGCGCCCTATGAATTTTACGAGCAAATCGAAGCTTTGCAGAAGATTTTGATGGATAATACCGTCTCTTCGGTCCGGTTGGTGACTAATCCCGAAAAGATGGTTATCAAAGAATCGCTCCGCGCTCATGCTTATTTGAGTTTGTATAATGTCTCGACTGATTTAATTATTGCCAATCGGATTATTCCGGCAACAGTTACCGATCCCTTCTTCAAAACTTGGAAGGAAAATCAAGAGACATATCGCCAACAAATTCACGAGAATTTTCATCCTTTGCCAGTGAAGGAAGTACCTTTGTATGCTGAGGAACTCTGCGGACTCGAAGCACTCGATCGACTCAAAGTCACGCTGTATGGCGATGAAGATCCTAGCAAAGTTTACTATCAAGAAAACACCCTGCGAGTCGTTCAAGAAGGTAATAGTTTATATAGTCTAGAGCTGTATTTACCAGGGATTGCCAAAGATCAAATTCAACTCAATAAAACTGGCGATGAATTGAATATTAGAATCGGTAATCACCGTCGGAATATGGTCTTACCACAAGCTCTAGCGGCACTCCAACCGACTGGGGCGAAGATGGATGAGGATTATCTCAAAATTAAATTTGCTTAATGAATGTCTGCAAAGGTTTTTTGATGTGGATCGTAGATCTAAATCCCCCAAACCCCCTTTTCAAGCTTGCTCAGACCCGTAAAATTCCCCCTTTCTAAGGGGAATTTCTAGGGTCTGCGCTTAGCAATCTAGACTTTTCAGACATCCACTGATGGATTCGAGATCGATATATCGATCGCGTAACTGGGTAGTATATAGATAACGATAGTATCTTCTCGAATATACTACCCATGCCAATTGAATGTCGAATCAGCGGAGGTAACTTCTATGTCTCATTTCACCTACTGCCGTCTCACAGCTATTTCGCTCGGAATTTTTTTGCTAAATGCAATCGCGGCTAGTCCAGCTACAGCCAGGGAATTAGTCGGTATCGTCGATCGATCTACAGCTCAACCCAGTGCAGGATTAAATATCGGTTTAGCTCCCATTATTCCCCAGCTTCAAAACCGGATTGCCCTCAAACAGGAGAGGACAACTAACACCAGACAACCGCTAGGCGTCGGTGTCACCGCCCGAGTTGGCACGCTCGGCATCGGTGTCGATGTCAACAAATCATTGACGCCACAACTAAATGCTCGCTTGGGTTTTAACTTTGGTAATGTCAATCTCAATCGTACCGATAGCGGCATCGATTACGATGCCCAGCTAAAATTTAGCAGCGTACAGCTCTTTGGCGATTATTACCCCTTTACCAGCAGCAGTTTCCGGGTAACTGGCGGCATCGTCGCTCAAAATAATCGCTTTGCACTCACTAGTAAACCCAGTAGTACTGGCACATATACGATCGCGGGCACTCAATATTCAGCCGCTAACGTCGGTACTCTCAATGGTGAGTATAGCTATGGTAACTCGATCGCGCCTTATCTAGGCATCGGGATTGGTAAGTCTAGCAATGAAGGTTTAGGCTTCAATGCGGATCTAGGCGTAATGTTTACTGGTTCGCCCAAAGTTTCGCTCACAGCCAGCAATCCAGCATTTAACAACAACCCACTTACTCGCTCCCAACTCGACAATCAAGCGCGTCAAACCGAAAACGATCTGCGCGGCTTTAATGCTTATCCAGTATTGTCGATCGGACTTTCTTACGGCTTTTAGTTGTTGATTCTAAATCTGGTTCATATCATAACAATCCTACTTAGAAACCCCGCTCTTCCATATCAGAAGGGCGGGGTTTATGCTTAATAAAGCTAAGGGACTTGGGTGGAAATAACATCCTAGATGTTTGTCGGTTCAGGTTGTGCCGTAGGCACAACCTGAACCCACTGGTAGCTTACTAAGTTGCAAGCCCCTAAGTTTTCAAACACTCTCTAAGTCGTCGGTGGTAAAATCACCCGTTTAGCGACACCGAGCTTTTGTAATAATTTAATCGACCACCAAGTCATATCGATTTCCCACCATTGCCAACCACCTTTAGCCACATTAGGATAAGCATGGTGGTTATTGTGCCAGCCTTCGCCGTAAGTCAGTAATGCCGCCCACCAGAGATTGCGGGAGTTGTCATCCGACTCATGAGTGCGATAGCCAGTAATATGACTAGCCGAATTGATCAGCCAAGTACTGTGCCACAAAATCACCGCCCGGACGAAGACACCGTAAATCACAAACGACCAACCGCCGATCGCATACAATAGTAATCCGACTGGGATTTGTAAGAACAAGAAATACTTATCAAGCCAACGGTAATAAGCATCTTTAGCTAAGTCTGGCGCAGCTTTCTTGTACTCATCCAGATTGAAGAAATTAGATTTTGGGTAAAAAATCCATAACATATGACTCCACCAGAAACCCCGTTTTGCCGAGTAGGGATCTTTGTCCCAATCTTCAGTATACAAATGGTGTTGGCGATGTCCGGCTACCCAGAAAATCGGCCCACCTTGGAGTGCTAATGCGCCTAGGGTTGCGAAGACATATTCCAGCGGTTTGGGCACCTGAAAGCTGCGGTGTGTGAGCAAACGGTGAAAACCCAAACAAATCCCGATCGATCCAAACAGCCAATGTAGGAAGATCGCCGCTCCCAATGCAGACCAATCAAAATACCACGGTGCTGCCAAGGCAATCAGATGAAACGATCCAAAAAAGAACACATTCGTCCAGCTTAATGGTGTCGTATCCCGTTGCGGTGAGTCATTTTCGACTGGGCTGTGCCCACGTTTCTCGATTGAAGTAACAGTCATATAGTTAGGTTTTAGGTTTTAGGTTTTAGGCTTTAGGCTTTAGGCTTTAGGTTTTAGGTTTTAAGGCTTTAGGTCTGAATTCCCCAGTGAGAGTACTTTCCCTAACACCTAATCCCTAATATCTAATTTGAAGGTTTTAGGTCTGAATTGCCACTAAGAGTAATTTCCCTAATACCTAATACCCAATACCTAACACCTAATTCTAGGTATAGTAGAAAGACGGTATGCAAGTAACGCTTGCATTTACATCCTAACAAGTTTTGTTAACTTGTGCAAGTATCACTTGCATTCATCGCGACTTCTATTTTCGCAGATCTCCAAAACCTTTACCTCATGCCATCTCCCCGCAATCTCAACCGCCAAAAAATCATCCAGGCAGCGATCGAATTATTTGCCAACCAAGGGGTAAGTGAGACGACTACCAAGCAGATTGCCGAATTGGCGCAGGTAAATGAGGTCACGTTATTTCGGCAATTTGGGAATAAACACGGGTTGCTCCTCGCCGTAATCGAAGACGCGGAGGTATTCGCGCAATTGGGACAGAGTTTAAGCACAGAATTGCCGCCAGCCAGTAATCTCGCCGAGATGCTCCGCACCTACGCCAATACCTGTCTGCAAGCACTAGAGCAGACTCCCGCCGTCATTCGATCGCTCGTTGGCGAGTCGGGGCAATATTCCACCGAAAATCGTCAAGGATTGGGACGCAGTTTCGATCGCGCCAATCGCCGCGTCGCCAAGTATTTAAAAACCAATATCGGTGAATCGCAGTCAGATTTACAATTACCGATCGAGCAGCTTACCAGTTTACTGCATACATTATTATTCGGCTATGCCACGATCGAACTAACTAGTGAATTTCATGGCTTATGGCGCGATCGCACGGATTTTCTCGATCGCGTTGTGAAGTTATTTGTGGCGGGTGCTATGGCTGTAAATAGTCAACACTCAACAGTAACTAATCCTACCGATACCCCCGCAATTCAACTCGATTTACCCGCATCAATCGTCCATCAAATCCTTCAACAAGCCAAAAAACATAGTCTGCAAACCTATGCGCTGGCGTATGTTTTATTTGGCACAGGATTGAGTGTCAGTGAGATTATCGCATTGACTCGATCGAATCATGTCAGTAGTAACGATCTGCAACTCTTACAAATAACTCGCGGTGCAATCCGGCAAGTACCAGTCAATCAATGGATTCTCGGCAAACGCTACGGCTCCTATCTCAAAAATCCCCTCACACAATGGCTCAGAAGCCGCAAAGATTCTAATCTGGCTTTATTCATCAATTCAGATGACACGGCATTAACAGCAGGCGATTTGCACCAACTCTGGCAACAATCGACTCATGAAATTATCGCACCCACAGGCGCACCACCGACGATCGCGCAAGCGCAAGTGACTTGGTGCGTAGAAATGATAATGAGAGGACTATCGATCGAAGCAATGCAGGTATTGACGGGATGGGAAACCAGTCAACTCGAACCCTATGTACATCGAGCTAAAGAGTTGACAGTATTAGCACAAGCATTCAATGTCGATCGGCATTGATAAACTTTAGAAATTAAGTGTTGCTGGATTGAGGGATGAAACCCTCGGTAGGGGCAATTTTTTATAAGATAGACTATGCCCACCAACTAGGTTTCAGGCATAGTC
>NZ_JANLWO010000489.1:0-2442 GCF_031364565.1 Chamaesiphon sp. OTE_20_metabat_361 | reverse complement strand
CGACGATCTCGCCAACCAGCAGGCAGACGATCGGGAATTTGATGTCGCTCAAGTTTTCCAAGAAGCGTTTCAGCCGCAAGCAGGCATCCAAAATCCGGCTAATTTAGCTGAATCTCCATTTGCCACCAGCGAACAGCAACTCCTGGTAGGATCTGCGGGGCCACAGTCGGGATTTTTCGATCTGCCAGACAATTTTCTCGAACAATCGCCACCATCTTCAATTAATATGCCAAAATCTTCCGGGATGTTTGATGATAGTTCGACCTTTATTAATGGGGTATCGATTTCGGGAATCAAGCAGCAACCGCAGGGCACGATTAGCAACATCTACCGCGATGATAGTCCGAATCTGACTAACCTCACGGCAAATCGCGGTCTATTTGCACCTTTTGAAAATGCTTCCTTCCAGAAAAAGCAGTGGCTGATTTCCGGTGCAGCAGGCTTGGGTGCCGCGATCGCGATCGCGGGGGTAACATTTGTCAGTAGTCTCAATCTGCCTGAAAGTGCCAAATCAGCACGGGAACCACTTCGCAACGCGGGGATGATGATGACCCTAGTTGGCGGCATCACTAGTTTTGGGATTACCCGCCTGCTGATCGGTCGGTATACCAAGCAAGTCAGTCGGAGTGTTAGAGACTTACAATCTAATTTCGAGCAAGTGGCGCAAGGGAATATGGGAGCGCGGGCGACCGTCTCGTCTCAAGATGAGTTGGGTCTGCTGTCGTCATCGTTTAACTATATGTTGCAATCGGTGGTCACTAGCAACTCCGAAGCCCAGCGCAAAGCGCGGGAGATGGAACTCGCTAAAGACGAACTCCAACGCCAGGTAATTCGCCTGCTAGATGATGTAGAAGGCGCGGCGCGAGGAGATCTGACCGTCAAAGCCGAAGTCACCGCCGACGTCCTCGGTGCGGTTGCTGACTCGTTTAACTTGACGATCGATAGTCTCAGACAGATCGTGCAACAGGTACAAGTCGCCGCAGTCCAGGTCAACCAAAGCTCGACTGAGAGTGAGGCGTTTGCGCGGCGGTTGTCTTCGGATGCGCTCAGTCAAGCCGAAGAACTCGCTGTGACTGTAAACTCTGTCCAAATGATGACTGCCTCGATCAAACGGGTAGCCGAAAGTGCGCGCGAATCAGAAGAAGTCGCCCGCACCGCATCTTCAACCGCCCTTAGAGGTGGGGAAGCGGTAGAACGGACGGTAGCAGGTATCCAAGAGATTCGCGAAACAGTGGCAGAAAGTACGCGTAAAGTCAAGCGTTTGGCGGAATCTTCCCAACAAATTTCGCAAATCGTTTCGGTCATCTCCCAAATTGCGTCTCGTACCAACTTACTCGCACTCAACGCCAGTATCGAGGCAGCCAGAGCGGGCGAATCCGGTAAAGGGTTTGCGATCGTCGCCGATGAAGTCCGTCAACTAGCCGACAGGAGTGCCAAAGCACTCAAAGAAATCGAGCATATCGTCCTCCAGATTCAAAGTGAAACTGGTTCGGTAATGGCGGCGATGGAGCAAGGGACACAGCAAGTTATCGCTGGTACCAAACTGGCAGAACAAGCCAAACGATCGCTCGATGACATCATTCAAGTATCCAATCGGATCGATGCCTTGGTCCGATCGATTACCTCCGATACGATCGAGCAGCGCGAAACTTCTAAAGCAGTTACCGAAGTTATGCAGTCGGTGGAAATTCAAGCCCAGTCAACCTCTCAAGAAGCACAGAAAGTATCTTCCTCGCTCGAAAACTTGGTAGTTGTCGCGCGGAATCTACTTACTTATGTCGAACGATTCAAGGTTGAGTAGCCGATTAGGGGATAGGGAATAGGGGATAGGGAATAGGGAATCGGACGCAAGCGTCCCTCTACATCCCGAACCCGAACCCGAACCTTAACCTTAACCCTCGCCCTAACCCCTAACCCCTAACCTCTAACCCCTATCCCCTATCCCCTATCCCCTAGTTATGGAACACGATCGCATTCTGGGCTACTTTTTAGAAGAAGCCAGCGAACACTTAAACACGATCGAGCAAGGCTTACGCAAACTTCCCGAAACCGTCAGACAGCCCACGATGATTCGCGAATTATTTCGCGCAGCGCATTCGATCAAGGGTAGTGCTGCCATGCTGGGACTCGTTGACGTCCAGAAGATCGGCAACCAGTTTGAAGCCAACTTTAGACTGCTCAAAGAGCATCCGCAAATTGCCGTCGATAACCAACTCCAATCGCTATTTCTGGAGAGTTTTGGTTTTTTGCAAGCCGGGATTAATGATGTGCGGATCGCCAGCGATCCCTACTCGCGCAACCCCGAACTGGGAGATCCTATCGGCGACCCGGTATTTGAAGAACTCAAAGCTTATCTTCAGCACTTAGTGGCTACCAGTGAAGCCGTCGCAGCACCGCCAGAACGCAGTTCCGCCCAAGATCCGGCGATCCAGCAGGTATTCG
>NZ_JANLWO010000480.1:0-9773 GCF_031364565.1 Chamaesiphon sp. OTE_20_metabat_361 | reverse complement strand
TTATCTAAAGATGCCCGTTTATCTAACAAGCACCGATCCATTAATAACGTAGTAGAAGTATTCTCCATCCCACCAAAGATGAAATCAGCAACGCAAACTTGGGCGTATTTAGGAAAGGGATAAGGATAACCAAACTTCTTGCTAAAGAACTCAATCATCTGCGGAGTTTTACCCATACTCAGCTTTGCTGATTCTTCTAGTCCTTGCTCCACATAATAAGTAACTGGCTTACCATTCCAACTATCAGCAATCTCGCTAAACCTGCCAACCGCTAACGTCATCAAATATGTCGGGTGAATCTCCTTTTGCATCCATTGATAAACCCGATCTTCACCGAACATAGTCTGTTCGACTAATTCACCATTAGAAATCGCCACAAAATCCTTCGGCACCTGCACCCGAATTGCCGAAGTAGCTAGTTGTCCGGGATAGTCAAAACAGGGGAACCAAAACCGCGAATCTTCATCTTCACCCTGCGTCCACACCTGCGTCGGCTTGTCGGGATAATGCTCGTCGGGATGAATAAAATACATCCCCCGCTGCGGGTTATTTACGCCATAATCGATCGTCAGATCCAAGATTTTACCAGCAGTAACATCGACTTTTACGGGAATATGCAATAACTCCCCATCATAATTAAACTCGCATTCAGTACCATCAATTTGGACGCGATCGATTTTCAGATCCACCGCATCGAGCGTCAATGACTCGATCTCACTCCGCACCGGATTGAGCCGAATCGCACAAGTACCGTGGAAACTCGAATTGGGAATGTCCAGCACCAAATCTAGACTGATATGCTCGACCTGTCCGGGTCGATCGGGATTATAATGAGGGCGCGAACCAGGGAGTTGAAAGGATTTGTGTCCGTTACTCTCGTCGAGATGGCTGTAGGGCATAATAGAATCAATAATCCGCTAGTTTGGATATCTAAGGCTTATCTTAAATTATGACGCTCCAAGACTTAGAATCCCAACTGCTCGCCCTGACACCCGCCGAAAAACATCACTCCCGTTCACATCTGTTTATTCGTAGGTACATCGCCAAAGAAGAGCGTAATCGCCAGATCGATCGCAAAAATTGCGATTCCTGAGACAATTACTGCCGCAGTCGCCGACTCGCCAACTTGCTTGACACCACCATAAGTCGTCATGCCCCAACCACACCCAATCGTCCCAATTGCCACCCCGAAGAGGACTCCTTTACAACCCAAAACAATCAAATCGTTGGTTTTTAAAAAGCTGCGCGCTGAATCTAAAAATACCAGTGGTGGTAATTGATAGAGTTGCGCCGCCACAAAAATCCCCCCAGCAATCCCACACACCAAACCCAACACGATCGAAATCGGCACCGTCGCGCCGCAAGCCAAAACTCGTGGCAAAATGAGATAATCGATCGGATCCGTGCGGAGCGTATACAGGGCGTCGATTTGTTCGCTGACTTTCATCGAGCCAATTTCGGCGGCAAACGCCGAACCCACCTGACCCGCAATCACACAAGCCGTCAAAATGGGAGCCAGTTCTCGGCAAAAAGCGATCGCAAACACGCCACCGACCGAACCGAGTGCCCCCATCGGCTCCAACTGTCTGGCGGTCTGAATCGTGAAAATTATCCCCGCCATAAAATTACTCAACAGCACGGGAATCATCGCTGCGGGGCCTGTTTTGAACGAGTGTTCGGAGATCTTATGCCAGCAAGTTTTACCTTGAATTAGATGCAGCCAAACTTGACCGAGCAGAAGGACTGTAAAGCCAAATCGTCTATATGCGTAGGGATGAGAGTTTGCGCCAGATCTGGGAGCCATGTGACAGAGGTGTGGGAAAGCTGTGCAGAAGTCACTCTATTATATGAAAGTCGCTTGGGGGAGAATGTTTCCACTCCACATCTGGCGGATTTCCACACGGGGAAAACGTACTACTAACCCACTGTAAGCTATGCTAGAGTATACATGCAGATTTAAGTCTAGATTACTGTAGAGGATTGGAAATGATTGACTCTGGCGATAGTAGTGGTAGTGGCAAACGGAAACTATTTTCTTTGTTATGCCACGGCTCGATTTTTTTAGGTTCGCTGCTCTTTACTTCGGTAATCCCATTAGTAATTTTGTTACTATTTGACGACCCCGTTATCAAAGCAACTGCCAAAGAAACACTTAATTATCACTTTAATATCTGGCTGTACTTCGCAATTTCGGGGGCATTAGGATTTCTCTTCACTGCCCTAATTGTCACAATTCCCCTCGCTTGGGCGATTGGTGGTTTATTCTTCCTGTTCCACTGGATTCCACCGATTTCCGGAATTCTAGCAACCCTAAATAATCCTAACGAACCTTATCGCTATCCATTTATTTGGAGATTACTATAACTTAATTCAAATCGATGGTGTAGAGAAAATTGAGTCTTTACACCATTTTTTTGCTCGATTGGTTGAGCCAGCTCGATCGGATTTAGCTGAAATCGACGTTGACTTGGTACGACTTGTAAGTCTAATTGTTGGCGATTGGACTCAGTTATCAATTAATTTAACAGCGATCGAATTTGGCGATTGGCTAATCCCCACAACTATAATTGCTCCTGAGTAATCTCGATGTGGGGGATTTGCCCTGGGAACTAGATTGCCATTGCGCCAGATCGCGAGCTGGTATGAAGCTAATCGGGACGGCGATCGCATTGCGGCGATCCTACCGAGCGATTATTCGGCAGCGTCTTCTTCATCAGGCTGAGGATATACAAAACTAGTAGATCTGCCCGTCAGGACTGATTTACCTAATGAGAGGGCTTTTTTGGCTTGGATTGCCGCTTTATTGCGCCAAGTGGCACGGCGTTTGTCACGCTTGGATTTTGACGTTTTCTTCTTAGGAACTGCCATTGTGAGTATATTTATTTAGGCACAGCCTTCCTAGTATATCAGAATCGAACTCGATCCCTAGCCGATCTCGCGTTAGCGATCGCGAATGAGCCGCACCTACGATCGTTAAAAGCTGTGGGGGTCTAGATTACACCACCCAACTGCACACTTTATCTCAGTCAAAACACTCAAAATTGTCCGACCCACTGCCAGATCTCAAATGCGACTGGATAGAATTGGGGGACAAAGATGCAATTGTTAGTTATTGTATCAAAATGGTAGCTACTTCCAAGCAGTACTCAAGCTTGGCTTCCCCAACTCTTTATCGCTGAATTTTGGCTGGTGTGACCCTATGGCAGACACAAATCATATACCCGATCGAACTTTAAATCTCACCGCTGAAGAACTCCAAATTGTTGGATATTTTGTCCGGGGTCAAAAACACTCCCTCTCCAGCCCAAACTTGAAGCTAGAATACACGGAAACCTCAATTAGGTTGAGCGATTGCCAAGGCAAATTAATCGGGATTAGCAAACAAGTCAACCAGTGGCAACGTAAAGTTCTAATTGCCAATAGCTCTGAGTATCGACAGCCGATCGTGTCAGCTTTGACGGAACTAGGTTTTATCGATCGCCAAAAATCATCGCATCCAGAATTTACCGAGCATCATTATTATCAACTGCCAGAGTCATATAAACTCAACTATACTGAGACGATCGAACTGTGGAAAGTATGGTGGAATAACAAACGCTATCAACTCAATCTACCCAAACCCCCGATCGATGTCCTCACTTTTACCAAAGGCAACTGGTATCTAATTCGCGACTTACAACCCAAGCAGGGCACTTTTATCATCCGCACCGAGCGAGGTGAAATTGCGATCGAGCCGGATGAATATATCGTGTGGATCGATGCGATCGTCATTACCCACAGTGACTCATTACCACTGACGCCACTCCCCTCATCGGCATCCATATCCACTCTCTCCGCTCAGCTTGACAACGATCGGGACACGGATGGTCAGGATCGGGAAGAGATCGATCTAGAGTCATATCTCAATACTTTTAATACTGAGGATACCGAAGATATCGATCGGATTGAAGGCATCTATAATATCAACGAACTGCTCAGTGGCAACCAGGTTTTTGAGGATATTTTGCCGCCCGAGCCAGCTCCACAGCCTGCGGACGTCACCCCACCAGTACCAGTCGCCGAGCCAGCGCCAAGTGTAGCGCCACCAGTTGCGCCTGCGGCAACTGTAGAAGTGTCCGTTGCGCCACCAGTCGCGCCTGCGGCAAGTGTAGAACCGTCCGTTGCGGCACCAGTTGCGCCTGCGGCAAGTGTAGAAGTGTCCGTTGCGCCCCCAACCTCAGTGCCAACTTTGTCGATCTCGCAGCGCCAAGCGGCACTTAGAGACAAGGCGATGCAGGTGCTGGCAAGTTACTTAGAAAATGGCGATCGGATTACGCACACGGAAATATTGAAAAATGGTCAAGGTCAAGAGTTAAATCGCAAGATCGTGAACATTCAGCGGGGGTGCCCGAGTTGGGCGATCGAGCAGATCGCCCAACTGCGATCTCATCAATTTTAGACGCCACTAAAACTCAAAAATTTCGTCAAAGTTATTGTCATAGTTTGCGTGATGCGGAGTGCGGCATTCACTCCCGAATGGAATCTAGTCAGAAATTACCTGACTAGAATTATTTCAGGCTCATAATTCACTATTCACTATTCACTATCCACTATCCACTATGAGTAGGAATAGACTCCCGAGAATTGGCAAATCAGGGTAAAGTTGAGATATCTGAGGAGATGGATTTATCAAATGATCGGTCAGTTACTAGCGGGACACTATCGCGTACTCCAAATTTTAGGAATTGGGGGATTCGGTCAAACATATATCACCGAAGACTTGCATTTACCTGGAAATCCGAAATGCGTACTCAAACATCTCAAACCAGCCAGTACGGATCGATCGGTACTAGATATCGCGCGCAAACTGTTTGAAAAAGAGGCGATCGTTTTACAGCAACTGGGAAATCACGATCGCATCCCCCGGTTACTGGCTTATTTTGAAGAAGAACAAGAATTTTATTTAGTTCAAGAATACGTCCCCGGGCATCCCCTCTCGACGGAGCTACCAACGGGGACAAAATGGAGCGAGCAGCAGACGATCGAACTACTCCAAGAGATTTTGGAGATCTTGGTATTTATCCATGCGCAGGGCGTGATTCATCGCGATATTAAGCCCGATAATATCATGCGCCGCAATCTCGACCGCAGGTTGATTTTGATTGACTTTGGGGCGATCAAACAAGTTCGCAATCAACAGTTATTGCCGGGACAACAGACGATGACCGTCGCGATCGGCACACCGGGCTATATGCCGATCGAGCAAGCCTCCGGCAATCCTCGCCCCAGTAGCGATCTCTATGCCTTGGGGGCGATCGGGATTCAGGCGCTAACGGGTGTCAATCCTTACGATCTGCCCACAGACGATCGCACTGGCGAACTCAAATGGGAGCATCTGACTGTCGCTAATCCGCGCCTAGTTGCCATTGTCGGGCGGATGACCCGCTATCACTTCAAAGATCGCTACCATACCGCTCAAGAGGCGCTAGCTGCCGTTAACGCCCTAGTTACGGGCACATTTGCGCCCCAAGAAACTTACGTGCAGACACCACGACCTGTGACTGCGCCCCAGTATCGCCCAGCCGCCACCGTTGTCGCTCCGGGTGTAACTGTCCCTACCACTGCACCACAGCCGATCGCGCCCACGCCCAAGCGAGGTTTTCCGCCCTTATTTGGTGGCATCGCCCTGATTTTGGCAGCAGTGGGCAGCTTTATCTTACTTAGCAATAACTTCTTTGCTGGGCGCAATTTTGAGACCGATCTCCAGACCGATCTGTGTCGGGTCGCCACTCCTACCGATTTACCCACGACTAGAGTGCGATCGGCACCCCAACGCGATGCCAAAATTCAAGCTAATTTAGCGCGGGGGACGCGGGTGGTGTATCTCGCCGAACGAGACGCTTTTATCCAGATCCAGATGGCCGATCGTTCGACGGGCTGGGTATTTAATAATCAGGTCGCTGGGTGCAATGTCCCATCTGCCACACCGACGCCCAAACCGAGTCCCACGCCAGATATCGTCGCTCCCAAACCGACACCTAGATCGACACCTAGAGTACGCCGCACCCCTACCCCCGCGCCTACGCCTACCCCCTCAGCAACGCCAACCCCCACGCCAACACCATCCGAGTCGCCCATCCCGATCGATGTACCGACACCAACACCTACAATTACCCCAACGCCCTCACCTTCACTAGCACCGCTCCCAATTCCGGTCTATCCGCCCAGATCGCGCCCCACTCCCGATCCCAGTCCAGCTCCAACTACCTCGCCATCACCGACAACCAACGATACCGATAACCCCTCAGATAAACCAGCCGATTCTACCCCGTTGTGGTAGTCAAGCTACATTAGACTTCCTGCGAAAGTCAGGCTTTAGGCTTTCAGTGTGCCTACGCCAACGGCTACCGCTCACCGATCGGCTTTAGGCTTGAGCGGATGCGCTCAAGTAAGATCGTTGGGATCGAGACCTTTGGCGCGGAGATAGGCGATTAATTTTTCCTTCTCCTCACGTTCTCGATCGGCTCTTTGGGATTCCTGCTCGGCGCGTTGGGATTCCTGCTCGGCGCGTTGGGACTCCTGCTCGGCTCTCTGGCGTTCGGCTTCAATTTGTTCTACCGCCCAAGGCAAGATTGCGGAAGACTGGTGCCACCACCGCAGCCAATAGCCGCTGCGATCGGTTTTAGTTCCCTTCCAAGTTCCTAAATACAAGTCGATTTCTGGCAACCAATGACGACCGTTTTCATCGGGTTGTTCTAGTTCGTATTTGCCGTTTTGGAGTCGGTAAAATTCCAATAATCCAGCTTTCGGCTCGAAGATGACATAAATCGGTACCTGCAATATTTGCTCGTAAAAAAACCATTTCTCAGGGGGATAAGTGGGTTTGACTGAGTACTCGCCGCCTTCGGTTTCGGAGAGAAATTCCATGACGATGAGGGGTAAGTCGCCCTCTAGGTTGGGAGTGTAGCTATTGCGAGCGGCTAATTGCTCTCTGACGCTAGGGACATACAACCAATCTGGTGCTTTGATGACTAATTCTCCATTCACCGTCGCACAGAGGCCGAAATTAGTAGCAATCAACATCTGGGGTTGAATGCGTTGGGCGATTTCGAGGCTTTCTCGCAATGCGCCTGCGATTAATGGTTGTCCGTTATTTTCCACAGGTTCGTCCTCTAGCTTAAATCCAGCAGGAAGGGGTTCCCATGTGATTTCTAGTGGTTGTCGGTTAATCTTGAGTTGAGTTGTCATATATGCAACCTTACCTTATCGATTTCTATTTCTATTTTAACTGATACTCGACAACGTTTACAATCGCAATATCTCGCTCGAAGTTGCCGATCGAAATAGGTATAACGCCTCCCTATAAATGGGTAAATCGAACAAGATTATCGATGGCTTCAATCCTCTGTCCTTTGAATCGGTAGACGCTACAAAGGACAAAGGACAGGTAATTATTAATTATTAATTATTAATTATTGAAATGGTGCTAAAATTTAGAAAATAACTCCATCAACAACTCTTCAGCGGATACTTGTTGGATTTGTTGGAAGACAGCAGGGCCTTTCATAAAGTCTTTGATTGTCATCTTTTTATCGCGGAAATCTACCACAAATTGATAAACTTCGGCGATAGTTTGAATTTGGGATTCGGTTTGGGCGACCATTTCGCCGATCGGATCGACACCCGATTTGGTTAGCTTTTTATACTCTGCCACGATCGATCCTTCGGGCGTACTTTTAGTGATGCGGATTTCTTGTTTGAGATTGGCGTGTTGCAGATTGAGAAATTCATTTTCTTGTTCGATCCGCGCACAGCGTCGCGTCAGATCGTCTTCATTATCGCGATCGATAAGTTCGCCCATCTGATGCTGTTTCTCGATCGCGAGTAATTTTGCCAGATCTCCTGATTGATAAGCCTGATTGATTTCTTTCATGACTTCAGTATGATAGTCGCGATCTTTGTCATCACTAACTTTATCGGGATGAAAGACATCGGCTAAGCGTAAATAAATCTGGCGAATCTTTTTTAATTCATCGCGATCGATCGGGGGTGGATCTAGTTCGGCGCGATCGTAATTGTGCGCTTGTTGGCGTCCGAAGACTTCCTCTGCATCCCACTCATCATCGTCATCTGCTGGCTCGTCATCCATTTCGTAGCGACTGGGACTGGGACTAATCAATCCTGAGATTTGGAGCGTATAATAAATTTTCTCGATGTTCTTACGAGTTTGTTTGCCTAGTTTCTTACCAGTAAAAATCTCGGTAAAAACAGCATGAATTTTGGCGTCAATTTCTAAGAGTTGCTGGAGAATCGGCGCACTTCTTTGAGCCACTTCTAAGCCGATTTCCTGGATCCGATCGAGCAAATTATTTAGCTCGGTACGTTTTTTCTCGATTTGCTTGAGTAACTTTTCGTTGTCCCGTTCTAAAAATTCCAGCCGGATGCGAAGATCGGAGATGGCTAGCCCATCAGAGCTAGATGCAACAGCCGGATCGGCACTTGGGCGCAAGGGTGTGGATTTGGATTTTCGAGCCATAAAACGGGTACTTTGGGTTGAGATGGCAACTGCACTATTCTAATCCAGTTAATCGATCGGGTGTTAAGTCGATCGAGCGTTTCAGCGATAAATGTGCAGTGGTGCCCAGTGTGTATCCTGTCGGCGCACCTCGACTCGATATTACCACAATCCAATTACTCTGGACTGTCGGCGCGATCGCCTTAAATCATGACGTGACGTGCTACTTTAATATGTCCATTGACTTGTCGGACTGCTTGGATTAGATGATGGTTTTCACGATCTTGCTTGCTGGTTGATGGTTCTTGATATTTAGCAGCATTCTCGCGGTGCCGAATGCTGTTACTATCGGCTAGTGTAAAGCAGTTGAGTGTTGACTGTTGTCGATTGTTACTTGGGTAATTTAATCATAGTTATGGATAGAATTGGATCGATGTTACCAGACAAACCCGCGAATTTGGTGCGGAGCTGGCTGCGGCTTGACTGTATTTTGCTACTTGGGGCGATGGTGTTGTCATGTCAATCGG
This sequence comes from Chamaesiphon sp. OTE_20_metabat_361, assembly GCF_031364565.1. Taxonomy (NCBI): domain Bacteria; kingdom Bacillati; phylum Cyanobacteriota; class Cyanophyceae; order Gomontiellales; family Chamaesiphonaceae; genus Chamaesiphon; species Chamaesiphon sp. OTE_20_metabat_361. The sequence goes on along the minus strand of NZ_JANLWO010000480.1, from coordinate 752 downwards.
CGATGGCATTGTCAGCAGTAGAGGTTGGCAAAATTGCCAAATCGGTGACAGTCTCGATCGATAGTAATGATGCTGTCGGTTCTGGTGTGGTAATCAGAAAAGAAGGCAGCACTTATACCGTCCTCACCGCCGCCCACGTCGTCCGAGATCGCCAAGCGCAGTTTAAAATCACAACTCCCGACGGCAAAAATTATCCCTTAGTTGCCACTAATATTAAAGCCACTACCGATGCAGATTTGGCGATCGTTAAATTTCAAAGTGCGGCTAACTATCCGATCGCTAAATTAGGCAATGTCGAGACAGTCAGTGAAGGTTCGATCGTCTATGTTTCGGGATTTCCCCTGGCGACAACGGCGATTACGACGTCGATTTACAATTTTACCGAAGGTAAAGTTACCGCCAATGCCAATCGCCCTTTAGCAGGTGGCTATTCGTTAGTTTATAGTAATAATACTCTCCCCGGTATGAGTGGAGGGCCAGTCTTTAATGAAGCTGGGGAAACGATCGCCATCCACGGCAAAGGCGATGTACAGCAGTCCGAGCGAGCTTCGGATATCAATAACAATATTCGGATCAAAACTGGGTTTAATTTGGGGATTCCGACGAATACTTTTATGCGCTTGGCGGGAAAACTCGGCGTTAATTTCGGTAGCAAGCCACCGATAGTTGTCGCGACAAATATTCCCAAACCGCCCCAAGCTGCGGACTTATTCTTGATTGGTGTCGATCGCTTCAATCGCGGCAATATCGGC
>NZ_JANLWO010000424.1:0-14422 GCF_031364565.1 Chamaesiphon sp. OTE_20_metabat_361 | reverse complement strand
TTATCTATCTGGGTAGTTTGTTACCAAGTACCTCAAGCGGATCTAAACGGAACAGGGAAAAAACCAACCATTGCCCCTGCCTTGCTTCCAACCGGGGTTTACCGAGCCAGTACCTCTCGATACTGCTGGTGCGCTCTTACCGCACCTTTGCACCCTTACCGCAGGTAGTGGATAGTGGACAGTGAATAGTGGATAGAAAAAACTATTCACTATTCACTATTCACTATCCACTTCCCGTGGCGGTATTTTTCTGTGGCACTATCCTCACGATCGCTCGCACTGGGAATTACCCAGCAAGTTTGGTCTTTGGGAAGCCCGGACTTTCCTCGAATTCGACTAGCAAACTCGCAACCACCTCACCGACTCTTTTCTCAATTCCTTATTGTACAGGGTCGTTGTCGGTAGGGGGTAGATGGTAGAGATCGAACAAAAGTATCACTTCTACCAAAAATATCCCGATCGAACTTGGGTGCGCTGTTCGCTGGAGTTGTGTTCTAGTGTATATTCGCGGGTAATTGCGCCGCGCTCTCGTAAATTTGTTACTTCAGTTTCGGCAACTTCGGTATCTGTCGATAATAAGATTACTTGTTGACTGGCTGCGGGAAAATAGCGTTCGATTAGATTGGTACGGTGGGAGGAATCCAATCTTCCTAACGGGGTATCGATCGCGATCGGTAATTGTCGTCCCGATACGCGTGCCAACCCCCATAATAAGGCGATCGCGAGCAGTTGTTTTTCCCCGGCGGAGAGGCGGTTTTTTGGTAACAATTTACCTTCGCGATCGTGGAGCGTTAGGGCGAAGGTGCTGCTATCGATCGTTACGCGTTGGACGAGTTCGGATTTGTGTAGTAAATAGCGAAAACATTCGGTAACTTCGTTTTCGAGTTTGTTAATTTTCTTGAGAGTAAGCTTGACTTTAAATACTTCTAATGTTGCTTTAACTTTAGCGATCGAATCGATAATATGTCGATCGTTTTTTAGGCTGATATTAGTTTCGGTATAAGTTGCTAATTCTTGTCTGGTTTTGGTAATAACTCGGTCGAGTTCTTGATGGCGGCGTTCGCTGGTAATTTTATCGGCTTTGAGTTGGGATACTAGTTCGCGAGCGGTACTTTCTTGGGCTTTGAGGCGGATGTATTCTTCTGGTGATGCGGCTTCGGCAATTTGGCGATCGAGGAAGTCTAATTCGGCTTCGAGTTTGATTAGTTGAGTTTGGAGTTTAACTACGAGAGCGCGATCGCGATCGATCTCGGATTTTAGCAGCGTATCTAAATAGCTTATTGCTTCTGGATCGGCGGCTAACCAAGCGGGTGGATCTAATTCAGCCGCCTGCTCTAAGCTATGATTTTCGCTAGTTAAAAAGGTTTGAATTTCCGAAATTGTCTCTACTGAGAGCGATTGGTGGTGGAGAAAATCGAGCAACCGCCGATCGCGATCGACTAATAGATCGAGCGCGGCTGTGCCTTGTTGATGGCGCAATTCGAGCGCGGCTTGCGATCGCGCTTGAGTCAATAATGGGGTAATTAGAGCCAAGGGCAAACTACCTGCTGCAAGCTGGCATAAATCCTGACGGTGCCGATCGATTTGGGTTTGAATAGCTTTTGACTCTAGCTCCAATTCTTTGCCTTGAGCGGCGATTTTGCCCCCTTCGAGAATGAATTTATCAAAGGCTTGTCCTTCGCGCTCGATCGCGGTCTCTAGCTTAAGTTCGATCTGCTCTATTTCTCGCTCGACGGTGGCTGATTCGAGCTGTTGAAGATCTAGTTTGGCTTCGATCGTCTCGATCGCTTCTAATTGACTTTTAGTTGCCAGATCGCGCCGTTTTCTGGTTACTAATACATCTAAATCTGCTGCTAATCTTTCAGCTAGTTCTAATCCTAATAATGATTGAATTGCATCAAAGACACCAACGGGCGGTGTTTCCTGTTCGGCTAATTCCTTGACCTGCTCGCCATCAAATAGAAATAGATTAGAAATACCGAGTGGTAAGAGATTTTCAATGTACTCATCCCATGTATTCAACAGAGTTTTATCTGCCCAATCATTGACTAAAATCCCTAAAGTATCCTTACCATCCTTGGGATTGCGCTCCCAATACCGGACGATCCGAATATCGCGCAAGTCACCATCTTCCGCAACTTGAAATGCTAATTCGACTCGGGCTTTTTCGGTAGGGAGGGTATGACGACTGACGCACTGATCGAGAAAATCACCGTAACTCAAACTCCCCCGCGTCGAACACTGAGCGCGCGCACCGTAGAGTGCGAGCCTCATCGCATCCATAATCGTTGTTTTACCACCGCCATTCATTCCCCCAATCAAAATAATCGGACGGCTATCTGCGGAAAGATCCGGTAATAAATTAAGGGTGTTCCTACCTAAGTAAGAACCAAAGTTTTCTAGTACCAGTTCGCGAAATAGCATAGTCAGTGGGAGTGAGGAGCGGGGAATGATGCACGCTCGTCTGTATCATCATACGAGATCGGCTAAATTAGGGAGATGGGAGTGAAAAGAGATACCCAGTAGTGGGACGACACGACTAAAACTGTGGGCATTCATAACGCTGAAAAATATAATGAGTAACATTTTGAGCGAGCGCTTTACCCACATTTTTAGTAGTGTCGAGCCAGTCGTCCCAGTAGGGTGGGCACTGCCCACCATCTAGGTTTTAGGCAATATCCATTTAATAAATGTTTGCTTCAACCTACTTAGATTGTCATACGAGATCGACCAGATTAGTATCTTTCTCTAGCAGGCAAGCATGACCGCTCCAGGGTAAGAAAGTCGTTTTTGACTTGGGAAGTTGTTGGTGGAGAAAACGCACCTCTAGCACCGAAGGAAGCAGCCTGTCGTGTTCGCCAGCAATCAGCTCGACGGGGATATCGACTAGTGATGGTAATACTGAATCGATCCGAAACTGTCGCAATAAACTCAGTCGCCACGCCGCTGTCTGCGGTTGGACGGAGAGCATCGCATCGATCAGGTTTTGACGATCTTCAGGCGTGACTCGATCGGCATTGGTGAGAAAATTGGCGAGAATCCGCGTGGATAATGGATACATATTGTCTGGCAACAAACTGGAGAGTGCGCTCCCTTCCGTCAACCACGGCAACCGCACAAATGACGAAGCGGGATTGATGAGTATCAGTTTTTCGATGTTTTTAGCCATTCTACTGGCAACTTGCATTGCCCAGCAGGCACCGAAAGACTCGCCGCATAAATATAGTTGCCGTCCTTCGGGTAGCTCGGTAATGATACACTGCATCGATCGATCTACCAATCCGTGCCAATCGCTACGGTCATCGCTGGCGATTGCCAAGCAGCGCAGATCGAATCTGGATGCTAATCCATCGATTTGCTTGTAAAGTAATCGACCAGTTCCATCCATCCCCGGAAAAAAAACAAATAGCGGTAGATGTGGCTGAGCTGGTCGGGGTTGAAAAAAATTAAGGGGATGAGAGTGAAGCTGCATGATTTATGCTGCGAGCAGGTCAGCAACTTGGTGTGATAATGTGGCAGTCAGATCCTTTACTACTTTACCAGCTTGACGACCGTGGTAACGCTCTCGATAAGGCTCGATCGCAAACGGTTCGCCGATCCGAATGACGACTCGTTGATAGAGTACGGCAGGATGCCAACCCTCTTGGCGAAATAGCGGCTCTAAGGGGTCTAGATGGTGCAGCAGGCTCAGAGGTACGGCGGGCCATTGGACTTCGGCCTGCGAGCAGATGGCTACTGGGAGGATCTGTAAATTGGGGACAGTTGCTTGGAGTGCTAAATGGGCGAAGCCGCGATAAAATGGACAGATCCCTTTGGGGGTCGGCGTTGCCAGCATCGGGGCGGCACCCTCTGGGAAAATCCCGATCGTTTTACCTCGATCGAGTAAGTTTGTAGAATGCTCCACTAGATCGCGATACCAATCCTTGTTAGTCAACGGGAAACCGCCACAACTCTGCAATACTTCACGCAGCACGGGGACATTGCCCATATACCGATGGCAAGCAAAGTTGATCGGCGTGTTGAGATAACTAGTCAAAATAAACGGATCGAGGAAACTGCGGTGATTGCAGACAATCAGTAAGGGGCCAGAGGAGGGCAGTCGTTCGGGATTTTGCACCTTAACGCCAATCCCCAATAGCCCAAAGATATCCTGAGCGATGGCAGTAGCATAACCATCAAAAGGGGCGATAGACTCCAATAAATTCATGTAGTTACCGAAAAAAGGAGGTGCGTGGCGATCTGGGGTTAGAAATTTTCCCACCCATGCAGGTAGTTAGTAGAACGTCTCAATCTCGTCGAGCGGCAAAAAATTAATATTCTCCTCACACTTGTAATCTTAGCCATATTTTTGACGATCGGGAAGGTTGTTACCAGCCCAAATAAATGTATTATAAATAAATTCACGATCGCCAGTCATGTCCCGCCAAACATTAGTTTTATTCCCATCCAATGCTTAAAAAACTAGTATATGTTCCTATTATTCTAGTTGGAATGCGCTTGACACTCGCCCCTTTACTGTTGCTTGATGCCTGGGATGGCCAGATTAGTAGTTTGTTCCTAGTTGGTTATATTATCGCGGTACTTTCTGACATCTTCGACGGGGTTATCGCGCGGCGACTGGGGGTGAGTACCGCGAAGCTCCGACAAGCAGATAGTTGGGCGGATATTTGCCTGTATTTGTGTATTGCTGCTAGTACTTGGCGGGTATATCCCCAAGTAGTTATCGATTTTAAAGTGCCGTTATTAATAGCGGCGATGGCGCAAATCTCTTTGTATGCGATTGGTTGGCTGAAGTTTAGAAAATTTCCCAGCTTTCATACTTATACCGCTAAAATCTGGGGTTTAACTTTATTAGTTGCCACTGTGAGATTATTTGGCTTCGATGATGCTAATACCCTCTGGTTGGCGATCGGGATGTGTCTGATTAATAGTATTGAAGAGATCGCGATGACTTTTATCCTCACAGCATGGCAGTGTGATGTTTTGAGTATATTTGCCGCGATCGATTTACGAAACAATTCGCTGTTAGTGCTGCAAGATCGGGAAGAATCAAAGATCGCCAAGCCCTAATTAATTAGCTGGACATAATTAAAGTGACAACGACGAAATTGCCCTCACCCCGCCCTCGCCTCCGGCTCTGGCTCCCCTCTCCCAAACTTGGGAGCGATTCGCGCACGCCTTTGTTCCCCGACGGTTTAGCGAATCAAGAGAGAGGGGCTGGGGGTGAGGGCAAAGGACTGGCATTTTACATTTAATTTCGCATAGCTACTTATGTCAAAGCCGTCGATGCGATCGAAATTCAAACAGCAGATCGGTAATTATTTAAAGCCAATCTTATTAGCTGGTGTAATTATTTTGTTTTTTACGACGCCAGCACGTAACTTATTAGATCGAGAAATGCTGACTGACTACCTGCAAAAACTTGGTGTCTGGGCTGTTCCTGCTTTTGTGATTACCTATGTGTTGGTAGCTGTGCTGGGTTTACCAATTACAATTCATACATTAGCTGGCGGCTATGTATTCGGGTTAGTATGGGGCACAGTTTGGTCTGTATTGTCAGCAACACTAGGCGCGATCGGGGCATTCTACCTGACTCGATATGTTTTTCAAGATTGGGCAATCGCCAATTTTGGGAGACACAAATTGCTCAATAAATTCAATCGAATATTTGATAATAGCGATAGAAATCGAGTCTTATTAACAGCAATTAAGCCACAGCAAGGTAATGCTTTTAATCTGATTCTAGCCTTACGGTTAGCACCGATCGCGCCATTTAATCTGATTAACTTTCTCCTCGCACTGACGCCAATTAGTTTTCAAGTTTATACATTTGCAACTTTTATCGGTGTTATCCCCGGTACGATCGCTTACACTTGGCTGGGTGCTGCTGGTAAAACGGCGATACAAGATGGAGATCGGTTGCAGTTTGGATTTGCAGCTATTTTCTTAGTTTTCCTCTCTTTGTTGCCGTTATGGTTCAAGCGTTGGCGCTGGTAACGCTCGATATAATGGATCGATCCGGCGAAAGGTCAGACTAATCCGACCATCCATCACATTAGCCCGTTTGATCGCATGACTCCAGAATTCTTGGGTTTTCTGGCTCATATATAGCAATGAACCATGTGGTAAAAGATAACTAAGACGTTGCTCATAATCGGCTTTCGATCGAAATGAAAGTTTCCGTTCTGTACCGAGCGAGATAATAATAATCTGGGTACCGTCTTCGAGATTATCGATATCGTCAGAGTGGAAACCCATTTTATCGCGACCATCTTTGTAAAAGTTGACCAGACAACTATTTGGTTCAAATCCTAAAGTTTGCGCTAACTGTCGGCATAGCGGCTGAAGTAGAGGGTGCATGGGCTGGACTTCATAGGTCAAGCCCGAATAATTGTAAGGTAGCCCAAAACATGCCGTCTTCCGCGCACTGATGCGAAGATCCCAATCAATGCGCTCGCATAATTGGGTATATAGTTCGGTTGCGACTCTGGGTGATAGGTAGCCGGGGCAAATTGTAACTTCTGGGGTCGTTAGATCGGTCGATCGTTGATAGTTTGCTAACATGTCCTAGATGAAAAATGTATGATGGACATTGCCCGTCATTAAGAGGGTGTTTGAAAAGTTCGAGATATTACTCGGATTCAGTCTACTTAAGTAAACTTTATGCCGTTAGATAAATGTAGAGTGGGCAATGTCTTGATTCGCTCGATCTAGAGGAAACCTCCAGGGCGCGAATCGCTGCCCACCATCTAGATTTTAGATGATTTCGACATCGTAAAAAATACCTTTTACAGATCTCAAACTCTGTTTTACGCGCTCGACTATTGCAACCGAGCTAAATCTAGATACTCCGAAATTGAATCAGCCAACGTATCAAAAATCTCCTCTCGTTGACTGGCATAATCCGGTACTTCGATAGTAATTGGGGCAAGGTGGCGACGCTGACGGATCTGGTTGAGCCAATTTCTGCGCCATCTCCCATTATCGAAGATGCCGTGTAAATATGTGCCCCAAAGCTGAAGTTGACAATCGACGATGCCCAGACTTGCATCGGTAAATAATGGCTCGTAGTCATCGCTAGCAGCTACTTGAGGGTGCCATTGGGTCGTACCTTGATGGATCTCATAGCCTGCGATCGAGTCGCCTTCTGTTGGATAATTGGTGGTGGTGGTGAGTTGGCGGGTAGTCTTGATCTCAGTAATGGTAGTTTGGAGCGGAAATAAACTTAATCCGGGACACTCACCGGGGATGCCTTCAATTCCGGCTGGATCTGCGAGGGTAGTACCGAGCATTTGAAAACCGCCACAAATACCCATAATCGTACCGCCACTGGCTAGATAATCTGGTAGTACTGCGGCGATGCCTGTTTGTTGCAACCACTGAAGATCGGCGATGGTTGTTTTCGAGCCGGGTAAAATTATGGCATCGCAAGTATTTAGTTCATCTTTAGTCGTAATATATTTGAGATTGACAGTAGGTTCGGCATCGATCGGATCGAAGTCGTTAATGTTAGAAATCCGGGTAAATCTAACGACTCCAATCGTCAAATCTGCATTCGGTTTTCGCGACCGCCGTTCTAATAAGTCTAGCGAGTCTTCCGAGGGAAATACTTGGTCTAACATCGGAATTACCCCGATGACTGGAATCCCCGTTCGTTCCTCCAGCCAAGTGATTCCCGACTCTAGGAGCGATCGCTGTCCGCGAAATTTATTAATGACAAATCCCTTGATTAAGGCGCGTTCTTCGGGTTCTAACAACTCTAATGTACCGACAATATGTGCGAATACACCACCGCGATCGATATCGGCAACTAAGACCGTATTTGCTTGCAAATAACTCGCCACTCGCATATTAGTCAGATCGCGATGTTTGAGATTGATTTCCGCTGGACTTCCCGCACCTTCGCAGACAATATAGTCGAATTCTACAGCTAATTTGTCCAAACAATCGGTAATTGCCGCCCACCCGCGATCGAAATAATCGCGGTAATAATCCGCCGCCTGCACTCTTCCTACCGCCGTACCCATTAAGATTACCTGGGAAGTCATATCGCCCTGGGGTTTGAGCAAGATCGGATTCATCTCCACTCGCGGCTCGATTTTCGCCGCCCAGGCTTGGACTGCCTGGGCGTGACCCATCTCCTTACCATCGGCGGTAATATAAGCATTCAGCGCCATATTTTGTCCCTTGAAGGGAGTCACCCGCCAGCCTTGGCGCACCAATAGCCGACAGATGGCTGCGGTAATTAATGATTTTCCAGCGTGGGAGGTAGTGCCCACAACCATGATGGATTTACTCACATCTTGCATCAAAACAAAGTTACTAGTATTTTAGTGGATAGTGGATAGTGGATAGTTAATAGTATTTACGAGCAAGTTTTGACGCTATTTTCATCAGTCTTTATTTACTGTCTTGACGCGCTAAACCTGGAGGAAACCTCCAGGTTTAGCGCGTCGCTGGCGCAAGATGCGAGTTTAGTCAATTTAACTCACCGCTGAAGATCCGATCGTAATGGGTGCGATCGCGCTTAATTTTAGACTAGGATGGTCTTCTAATAACTGATTGACATTCCATTCATTCTTAAATAATAACACCGGACGATTCCAGAGGTCTTTGATAACTAAAGTATTAAATAATCGTCCGACTTTATCCAAAGCATCCCAACCATTCAGTACCCATCTCGCTACCGAATATCCTAGCGGTTCTAATGTCGTTTCGACGCCATATTCATTCTTCATCCGAAACTGCACCACTTCAAACTGCAACTGTCCCACCGCTGCTAAAATCGGGTCGCGCTTGGCTTCATCGGCTGAATACATGATCTGGACTGCGCCTTCTTCTTGTAGCTCTTTAACTCCTTTTTGAAACTGTTTAAATTTCGAGGGGTTGGGATTGCGGAGGAAGGCAAATAATTCGGGTGAAAAGCAGGGAATACCTTCGTATTCGAGCTTTTTCATACCTGTATAAATCGTATCGCCGATCGCGAACACGCCGGGATTATTTAGACCGATGACATCGCCGGGATATGCTTCTTCGATCGATTCCCGATCTTGGGCGAACAATTTCTGCGGGCGGGATAGTCGGACGGTTTTACCTGTGCGGGCGTGGCTGACGGTCATATCTTTTTCAAACTTACCAGTACAGACACGAATAAACGCGACTCTATCGCGATGTTTGGGATCCATATTGGCTTGTAATTTGAAGACAAAGCCGGAGAATTCTGGATAGCTAGGATCGATCGATCCGACGTTAGAATTGCGATTTCCGGGCTTGAGGGCGTATTCTAAGAAGTAGTGTAAAAACAACTCCACCCCAAAATTGGTCATCGCACTGCCGAAGAATACCGGGGTCATATAACCCGCGTGAATCGCTTCTAGATCTAATTCGGAAGCCACCCCATCCAAGAGTTCCAAATCGCTATGGAGTTGGTCGAATAATTCTTTGTCTAATATTTCCTTCAGGCGCGGGTCGTGGAGATCCATCACCGTATCGGTGGCTTCCCGGCTGCCATGCGCTGTCCGCTCGAATAAATGAACTTTCTGCTGATGGCGATCGAACACGCCTTTAAAGCGATCTCCGGTACCGATCGGCCAATTGACAGCATAGGTTTGTAAGCCTAATTCTTGTTCGATCTCGTCTAATAATTCTAACGGTTCGCGTCCGGGTCGATCGAGTTTATTCACAAATGTGAAAATCGGCAGCTCGCGCAGCTTACACACCTCAAATAACTTCCGCGTTTGTGGCTCCAAACCTTTCGCTGCATCGATGAGCATCACCGCATTATCAGCGGCGGCGAGGGTTCGATAAGTATCCTCACTAAAATCTTGGTGTCCGGGGGTATCGAGTAGATTTACCTGAAATCCCTGATAGCCAAACTGCAACACCGTCGAGGTAATCGAAATTCCCCGCTGTTTCTCCATCTCCATCCAGTCCGAAGTCGCCTTACGCTGATCGCGTCTGGCTTTGACGGCACCCGCTTCATGAATTGCCCCCCCGTACAGCAACAGTTTCTCTGTGAGGGTGGTTTTCCCCGCATCAGGGTGCGAAATAATCGCGAAATTACGCCGATGTTCGACGGCGATTTCGAGTTCGGTTTGAAGCTGGGGTTGGAGTTCGGTGGACATGGGATGAGATTACCTTAGCGGGCTTCCAGTCTTTGATTATATCTGGTTTCGATCGTTGACTGACCTCGATCGACTGGTTAAGCACCGATCGAATTTTCTCAAACCCGCTTATCTATTGGTAAACAGTAGATTTGTAGGTTGGGTTGAAGAATGAAACCCAACAACTCACCAATCGATCTGTGGGTTGTTGGGTTTCGCTATCGCTCTACCCAACCTACAACTTGCCCAGCCTACAAATATATTTGGTGCGTTACGCTACGCGATAACACATCCTACGACATTCTTGCAAATCGAATAGGACTGCCATATGCTAAGCTCCAACCGATTGCCACAGCGATCGATCTGCATTCGGCGGTACTAGAATCCAGAGACTATTGGGAATCACCTGAAAACTCATCGGTGTCGTACCGAGGTAATCCCCATCCACTTGTACGGGCAGAGCCTTACCGCGTTTGCCACGAATTTCGACTTGTCTAGCTTGATAATATTTCACCAGCGGATCGCGGTTGTAATGACGGGCGAAAATTGAAATTAACCGTCGGGGTGCCGACAACATCCCTTGTCCCTTAATTACACACACATCGAGTAATCCATCATCGATCGTCGCATTGGCAGTAAACTTGACGACACCGCCATAGAGCTGACTATTACCGACGATTACCATCAAGATTTTGCCCCGCACCCGTCTACCATCGATACGGAGTTTCAGCCGGACGCCGCGAAAATTCCAGGCGACTTGAATCGCTTGTTTGATATAGGCAAGCGCGCCTAATAATTTCTTCTCTTCCGACCTTACTGTCGCCGTGACGGCGGCATCAAAGCCAATTCCCGCCATGAGTAAGAAATAACGATTTCCAGCCATGCCAACGTCAATTTTGGTCAATTCAGACTGAGCGAGACTTTCGGCAGCTTTGAGCATATCCATTGATAAGCCCATTTCCCGCGCCCAAATATTGACAGTGCCTAGTGGTAAGACTCCTAATGCGGTCTCGGTGCCGACTAAGCCATTCATCACCTCATTAACGGTACCATCGCCGCCAGCCGCGACAACGGCATTGTAGCCCGCACGGGCTGCGGTTTGGGCTTTGGTGGTGGCATCTCCTGGCGCAGTCGTGGCGGCGATTTGGACTTGCCAACCGCGATCGCGCCACAAATTTGCGACTCGATCGAGTGTATTCTTGAGGTTGGATGATTGTCCGGCTGTGGGATTGTAGATAATTAGAACTTGCAGGTTGGGATTTAGGCTAGCACGCATTTAGAAAGTTTTTTTTGAACCGCACCAGGCGCAGAGGACACAGAGGTTAGATAATAGAGACGTTTGGAGCTGCTAATTGAGTTTCTATCGATCTATATATTTAGCTGTAATTATTAATTTTTCGATATGTCTGATTTTTTGTTAGAAGTCGGTACTGAAGATCTGCCCGCAGGGTTTGTCAGCGACGCGATTCGGCAGTGGGAAAAGATGATTCCGGCGAGTTTAGTGGCTGAGGTTCTAACTAACGACCGCGTACAGATCTATGGTACACCACGTCGTCTGTCGATTATTGTTACCAATTTACCCGATCGACAACTCGATCGGGTAGAGGAAATTAAAGGCCCTCCAGCCGCAGCCGCTTATAAAGACGGCGTACCGACGCCAGCAGCGGTAGGTTTTGCCAAGAAGCAAGGGGTAGATGTCGCCAGTCTAGAATTGCGTCCGACAGATAAGGGTGAGTTTATTTTTATCACCAAAACGATCGCGGGGCGAGATACTAGAGACATTCTGACTGAGTTAATCCCGCAGTGGATTTTCAAATTAGAAGGCAAACGGTTGATGCGGTGGGCAAATGGAGAATTGAAATTTCCCCGCCCGATTCGCTGGTTAGTGGCGCTGTGGAATAATGATATTTTACCGATCTCGATCGTCAATGGTGAAGATGTCGTTACGAGCGATCGCATTTCGCAGGTGCATCGCGTCCTCCATCCCGCACCAGTTTCCGTCGTTTCAGCCGCCCAGTATTTAAAAACCTTGGCAGACGGCTATGTAAATGTAGACCAAAATCAGCGTCAAGCCGATATTCAGCAACAGGTCCAAGCAGCGGCGACAAAAATGGGCGGAGTTGCCGAAGTTTATCCCGATTTACTCGCCGAAGTAGTCAATCTAGTCGAATACCCCACCGCAGTAGTTGGTAAATTTGATGATGAATTTCTAGACTTACCCCCAGAAGTAATTACCACCGTCATGGTGACACATCAGCGATATTTCCCAATCTTTACCGATGCCAGCAAGCAGGAATTATTACCCCACTTCATCACGATCTCCAATGGCGATCCGGCAAAATCTGATATCATTGCTGCCGGGAATGGACGCGTAGTGCGAGCTAGATTAGCAGACGGACAGTATTTTCATAATGCCGACTTATCCCAACCTTTAGCCGACTATATCCCCAAACTAGAAACCGTCACCTTCCAAGCCGATTTAGGATCGGTGAAATTGAAAGTCGATCGAATTGTTACTAATGCTAACTCGATCGCATCTCAACTAAACCTAAATTCTACCGATTGTCAAAATATCTCCCGCGCAGCCTTACTATGTAAAGCCGATCTCGTCACCCAAATGGTCGGCGAATTCCCCGAACTCCAGGGCATCATGGGATCTAAATACGCGATCGCTAATGGTGAGGCACCAGAAGTAGCTACAGCCATCGTCGAGCATTATTTACCCCGCAATGCCGAAGATAGTTTACCCCAAACATTAACCGGGCAAATCGTCGGGATTGCTGACAGGCTTGATACATTAGTCTGTATCTTTGGACTAGGCATGTTACCGACAGGCTCATCCGATCCCTTCGCCCTCAGACGAGCGGCAAATGCGATTATTAATGTAGTCTGGAATGCGAACTTAGGCATCAATCTAGAACGATTAATCGATCGCATCGTCACCGAATTCAGTCAAATTAGAACCCAAGTAAATACCGCCGAACTCACCCAACAATTACAAGACTTCTTCATTCAAAGACTGCGAAACTTACTCCAAGAAGATCGTCATATCGATTACGATCTCGTCAATGCTCTATTGGGTGAAAACGATCGCGAATATACCCAGCGCGCACTCACCGATTTACTCGATACGCGCGAACGCGCCCTATTCCTCCAACAGATTCGCGATAACGGTACCTTAGAAAGTATCTATCCTACTGTGAATCGATCGAGCAAATTAGCCGCCCAAGGCAATCTCGATACCCAACAATTAGCACCCACCCAAGTAGTCCAAATCAACCTCTTCCAAAAGTCCTCAGAGCAAGCCGTCTATGATGGTTTAATCGCCCTAGAACCGCAGACAAAAGCCGCTCAAGTCTCCCGTAACTATCAACAGGTAATCGATGCTCTGGCGCAACTTACACCCGCGATTAGCAGCTTTTTTGATGGCGAGGATAGTGTATTGGTAATGGACTCCAATCCAGCGATTAAAACCAACAGATTGAATCTATTAGGATTGGTTCGCAATCATGCACGGGTGTTGGCTGATTTTGGCTCGATCGTCAAATAGCAGATAACTCGTAGCGAAACCCAACGAACACACCAATATCCTAGAAATGTTGGGTTTCATTTTTCAACCCAACCTACTCGCTTTCTAATCTGCATCTTGAGATAATCGCAGCAACACCCGCACATCCATGAGGATGCGTCCAAGCATATTCTTGCCACTGCCGTCACCTCCATCACCCCAGTAATCATCGTTGTCGGTATGCTCGACTAACTTGGAGTCTCCAGTAGAGAGCAGTAATGCGCTCAGATCCTCGTGCTGGGTAAACTTTGCCAATACTGCCGCCCGCATGACTCCGACCTTGACAGACTCCCAATCCCGTCGAAGTTTCTGCTTACGATCTCGTCCCATCCGAGCGGCAAGCATCGGCGAGTTGGATTTGCGAATCTTGGTCTTGTATGTTTTGTCCTCGAATTTTTGCGCTTGAAAGTAGTGTTCGGAAGTCGGCCACCGCTCTCCGTCGAGAGTGAATGGGTAAGGTGCGAAATTTGAAAATTCCCCAAATTCGTCACTGACGCTGTAGAAGTTCACAACCCCCGTCATCTCCGTCATAGCATTGCTCCTTATTGCCAATTTATTACAGGTTGGATTTTGCCATCGCTCGACCTAACCCATCTAACAATAACCTAGCTTACAATTAAGAATTCAAAATGCAACTAATCGATCTTGTAGGATACATAGCGGCAACGTTGACAACAGCAGCTTTCTTGCCTCAAGTTCTGAAAGTTTGGCAATCGAAGTCCACTAGCGATCTAGCATTACCAACCCTACT
>NZ_JANLWO010000403.1:0-3632 GCF_031364565.1 Chamaesiphon sp. OTE_20_metabat_361 | reverse complement strand
CTGGAGATCCCAAAACCTCCCCCTCTACCGGAAGATCCACCTCAACCCCCACCACTTGCCTCAAAAAATGCGCCTGTTGGGACAGAGCATGACAACTCTCCAACGTCGAAAACCGCAACACCCGCTCCGACACACCCCGCTCGTATCGCGCCAACGGCAACAACGAAATCGTCAAAATCTCCGTCACCCGCCGATTTACCTCCTCCTTATCCAACGTATTCAAATAATCCACCACCTCCGCCAACAGCGTCCCCTCATACGGCTGCAACCGCAAACTTAAATTCTTCCGCCCCCGCTTACTAACCACCATTATTTCCCCTCCATCGACCCAATCAAATAATCAAACAACCCATAACAATCCACCAACCTAATCGCCAGATTATGGTCGTCATCCTGAAAATCAATCTGAAATTTTTCTCGTACTAACTTCACAATGCCCTCTCCCCAAAGTAGCTTTGGCATTGACCGATCCTCATCTTTTGCCACATATACTCCAGCTCTTTTGTAGGGGTGATAGTGAGAACCATTTCCCGTAAGTTTGTGAGCAGCATTAAAATACCGCTCTAAATTCGGCTGTAAAAACTCGCCCGCCCCACCACTAATAATTACAATATCCACAGCACCAGGAATCGTTTTACCCAGCCACTTCTCAATCTTCTCCCAATACTCCTTAGTCGCCACAGTTATCGCATCCACAATCAGCTTGCATTCCCGCTGATTTAATTCAACATCCTTCGCCTTTGCCAAACCCTGAATCGGCGAATATTTACCCCAGTCAGGATAAAAGTTAGCATTTTTATTCTCTGGGCGAGTGTCATTATACGCATGAGCGATCGTATCCATCACCGCATTCGCTAACAATTCCCGATCTAAAGACTTCCGCTCGATAACTGCATCCAGAAAATTACTAAACCCCAGCAGCGGACTATCCCCCGACAACTTACCCCTGTCAAAATACAAAGCAGTCACATTCCGATGCCCGAACATCAACACTGCAATCTTCTTCTTTTGCAACCAATCAGTCCCATTTTGGCGAATGTAAGTAGCCGCTACACCACCCCCTTCAGGACGAACTAAAATACTCCCAATCGAGCACAATAGCGATACTCCTCGGAACTCGAACCCAGCCAAAATCGTTCTCAACCGCTCCTCAAAGATCGAACGATCGTTATACTCATCCCAAGGAATTAACACCCCCAGATGAACCTCTAACTTCTTCTTACCCAGCTTGAGCTTTAACCGCTCCACAATCACCCCAATCGCAGCCGCCACCTTATACAAAGCATTCTCATACTTCTGCTCGCTCGTCCGATCCTCTGGGTCGAATTCTCGCGCCAAATCCCCCACCACAAATACCCGCTCCTGCCATTTGAGATAAGCCTCACGGTCGGGAGCCGGACTACCCAACGACGACTTACGATCGAGATAAGTAACTATTTTTTTTGGCTTAATCTCCTCCACCAACGGAGACATCAACAAATACCCAGGACTCTCAGCTCCAGATAACTGATAAACAATCTTAGTTTGAGAGCCACCACAATCGACACTTAGATATAAGACAGCCATAGTTTTTATCGGGGGATATAGCTTAGTGTACCCATAGTACAAAAATCCCTATCATCCACCGAGTAACTTTAGAGTAGAAAATCTGCCCAAACCGCTAAATATTAGTGTTAACCTCGATTGTTAAAGTTAAAAGCCAGAATCGATCGCTACTTTTCGCAGCACCTAAGAAATCAAAACAACCGATAAACATCGTGCTAAATTAGCTCTCTGGTCGAAATTAACCGCGTAGGTTATGGTTGAGTGAGCCGCCGATATTGATGAGAAGCGAGCAGTTCCCGCAGCCGTCGCTTTCGCTCCTCGTGCCCCTACGGGACACCGGGAAGTGCTCGTCGGGGAGTGCCCCGAACTCCCTTAGAAATAATTGGGATTGTAACTTTAAGCATTTTTAGTAATTTAAACCGATGCGAAACCTCCGCCCGATTAAATTCACTCTCAGATTATCACAAATAGAGAGCGATCAGATCCAGTCTCACGCTACCGAACAAGGGATAGACAAGGCTGATTACATCCGAGATTATCTCTTTAGCAAAGAGAAATCCGCCATCCCGCCAGTTAATTACCGCACCTATGAAAGTTTGACCCAACTCAAAACCGAATTATCCCGCTGGGGCAACAACCTCAACCAATTGACTAGAGCGGTTAACGAACAACGCTGCCCCAAAAATATCCTGCCAGAAATCCAACTCATCCGCAAGACGATGGCAGCTCAGATGGAAACCATTGCGCGGCTGCAACTTGAATGCTTGGGGGAAAGCGATGATCGCTAGTATCAGTCAGGGTGGAGGTTTTGGTGGTTTGTTCGGCTATTTACTCGATGAGAAGAAACAAGCCAAAATCATTGGCGGGAATGTTGCTTGTAAGTCTGCCAAGGGATTAGCGCGAGAATTTAAGGCGATCTCCGATCTCAATCCCCAAGTTACGGTTGTCGCCAAACATATCGCACTCGCCTTTGCACCTGAAGATGGGGAAGTAGCTAGCTCCCTTAAAGCCGAAATCGCGATGAGATTATTAGAAGAATTGGGGTATAAAAATAGTCAATTTCTAATTGTCGAACACCCGCGCAGCGACCACGACCACAACCACGACCATCTGCATATCGCGGTAAATATCGTTGGTTTGGATGGGGAACGGGTCAAAAATGGGTTTGAGTGGCGTAGAACTGAAAAAATCCTCAGATCGATCGAGCAAGAACACGATCTGACTCCAGTGGCATGTAGCTGGGAAGCCGCAAGATCGCTGCCAACTAAAGGACAGTCGGAACGCTATCGACGGGAGGTAGCGGCGGCTGAAGCAGATCCAAACTTGCCTACACCTGAATTACCAGTTAGTACCAAATTGCAAGATCTCATCGATGAGATCGTCCCCTACTCCCCGACGATGACCGATTATGTGGCGCGATTGCAATCTAAGGGCGTTGAGGTCAGACCGAAGATTACGCGGACTGGACTAGTTCAGGGTTTGAGCTATTCGTTAGATGGAGTAGCGTTTCAAGGTGCCCACTTGCAGGGTTGCAGTTTTCCCAAGCTTCAAGCTAGGGGAGTTAACTACGAGCGCGAACGCGATTTACCAGCTTTGAGTGCAGTTGCTAGGGGGGAGAAATTGACGTTGGAGATTGAGGTGGACTTCACGCCAGAGGTCGAACCGGAGGAAGAACTAGTGAATGTGGAATTTATTAGGGTTCCAATTGTTGTGGTTAAGGAGCAGAGCGAGCGGAAGAGTCAAGGTCAATCTTATGAGATGTCGATGTGACCGCGCCAGGAGCGGTGAGGAGGTCGCCTCCACCAGCACCCGCCACACAATTTTAATTATGGGGTAAGAGCGATCGTGGCTGGCGGGTCGCTAGTTCCAGCTTTTTATTTATGTCTCGATCTGCTTCCCACATATCGAATGAGATCGCCAACCTTGAGCATGGAGCGATTCTCTCGATCTTGTTTAGAGCAAGAGAAATGTTTATCGCCACCATCGCCACCCTGTCGCCGGATAGCTTGCGGTGAGCTGGTTTCGCGGGTGGCGATAAGATTTTTTTCATCGCCACCCTCATCGCCACCTGCATTTTCATCGCCACC
>NZ_JANLWO010000392.1:0-4626 GCF_031364565.1 Chamaesiphon sp. OTE_20_metabat_361 | reverse complement strand
AGTGTGCGAGTAAAATATCTCCACTCAGAAATCCAATCGATCGAACGAATTGAAATTATTCAAGGTCTGCGGAATGGTGAATTTGATGTATTGATTGGGGTAAACTTATTGCGGGAAGGTTTGGATTTGCCGGAGGTATCTTTAGTCGCCATTCTCGATGCCGATAAAGAAGGATTCTTGCGTTCGACGCGATCGCTCATTCAAACAATCGGACGTGCGGCGCGACACATTCGCGGACAAGCAATCTTGTATGCCGATAAAATGACCGACAGTATGACAGCCGCGATCGACGAAACCGATCGTCGGCGTGGTATTCAATCAGCACATAATAAAGTAAATAATATTACGCCTTACTCGATCGTCAAAACAGGTACTAATTCGATCCTCCAATTTCTCGATCTCTCACGCCGACTGAATGCCCAACAATTGGAGACAGTCATCGAGCATGTCGATGAATTAACCCTCGAACAAATTCCCGATGCGATCGTCCAATTGGAGGCCGAAATGAAAGTAGCAGCAAAAGAATTAGAATTTGAAAAAGCCGCAACATTACGCGATCGTATTAAACAATTGCGCGGTAAATTAGTTGGAAATTCTTCAAAATGACTCTAGTTACCGTCAAATGGAGCTTAGATGAATATCACCAAATGATTGGCTCGGGATTGTTAGACGATCGATCTTTAGAACTAATCGACGGGGAAATCATTGAGATGTCACCAGAAGGTGTAGCGCACTCCTTTTATTGTCGAGGTACCGCTAAATATCTCCGCTTGCTCTTGGGAGAACAAGCAGAAATTAGGTGAGCTTCACCCAATTACTCTACCTAATAACTCGGAGCCAGAGCCAGATATTGCGATTGTCAGAACTCCCGATACTCTATATCAAACTCGTCATCCATTCCCCGAAGATATATTTTGGTTAATCGAGATCGCCAATACGACTCTAGTCAAAGATTTGGGAGCGAAGCGAGATCTATATGCGCTCGCAGGCATCCCTGAATATTGGGTAATGAATTTACAAACATTAGAATTGGTCGTGTTTAGAGATCTTATCGACAATGAATATCGCTCTGAAATTTGCTTGAGTAGTGGTACTATTTCACCACTAGCTTTTTCAGAGCTTTCGATCGATATCTCTCGATTATTTCGTTAATATATCGATCGCATTGTTTGCATCCTCTCTTAAATAATGTCAGCAACATTGGCTCGGTTAAATCTACTATTCCCCACTTTCGACTACTAGATCCTCGTAAACTCGATCGATCTCAAAGCTGAAATTCACACTAGTTAATTCAACTAGATCGCCAGAACTATAAGTGATAAATTCCCACATTCCAGCAGTTGGTTGGCGATACACATCAAAGTGGATCCGATCGGTACTAATGAGGACGTATTCTTGGAGAGTAGGTGACTGGCGGTATAAACCAAACTTCTCGCCTCTGTCATAAGCTTCAGTACGCGGGGATAAAACTTCGATAATCAGATAAGGGTGAGTGATAAAATTGCTGGCACTGCGATCGTGAACATCGCCACTGACGCTCAGATCTGGATAACAGAAAGAGTTAGATTCTAATGTCTGTACTTTAGTCCGATTTCCGAACACCCGACATACGGTGCCGTGAAATCGCTCTTGGAGCATGTTACTCAAGTTTGTCGCCACAACAATAGCTCGATCTAATGTTTCATCAGCAACGCGGCGGATGCTACCATCGATGAATTCGTAGCGAAACTCTTGCTGTGCTTCCCACTCCAGATATACTGATGGGGTGAAGTGTGAAAAATGTTCGGTGTCAGAAATCATCAGATACAGCACCTATTATTCAATGTCCTATAGAGTCACTATAAGATAAAAATAGTTAGTATTAGAGAAATGAATTACAGGAGATCCGCTCGTGCAAACTCGTAAACTCGGCAATTCTCTTTCAGAGAGGCTTCGCCAACGCGGACTGGTAGTTTCGGCTCTGGGGCTGGGCTGTATGGGCATGTCTGGGGTGTATGGTGCCGCAGATGAAGAGATGGCGATCGATACCATTCATCAAGCGATCGATCTGGGTGTGACGTTCCTAGATACGGCGGATGCTTATGGCAAGGGACATAATGAGACACTAATCGGCAAAGCAATTCGCGATCGCCGCGATAAGGTTGTCATTGCCACCAAATTTGGGCTGAGTGACGTCAGCACAGGTGGATATACCATCCCCGTCAACGGTCGTCCCGAGTACGTGCGCTCGGCTTGTGAGGCGAGTTTGCGGCGGTTGGGAGTAGAGACGATCGACTTGTACTATCAGCATCGTGTCGATCCGCATACGCCGATTGAAGATACGGTGGGGACGATGGCAGAATTAGTCACAGAAGGCAAAGTCCGATTCTTAGGCTTATCAGAGGCATCCGCCGCCACGATCCGCCGCGCTCATGCGGTACATCCGATTGCCGCTTTGCAAAGCGAGTACTCGCTCTGGAGTCGGGATGTGGAGGCAGAAATCTTGCCTACTTGCCGCGAACTGGAAATCGGGTTTGTACCCTGGAGTCCCCTCGGACGCGGCTTTCTCACTGGGCAGATTAGAACTTTTGACGATTTAGAGCCAAACGACTGGCGACGCACCTCACCGCGATTTCAGGGCGAGAATTTTGGGCGCAATTTAGATTTAGTCGCGCAGGTGCAACAGATGGCACATGACAAAAATTGTACGCCAGCTCAACTAGCGATCGCCTGGTTGCTCCAGCAAGGCGAGGATATCGTGCCGATTCCCGGTACCAAGCGCGTTTCTTACTTGCTCGATAATCTCGGCGCGTTGGAGATCGAGTTAACAGATCGAGAACTCGATCGCATTAATTCAATTCTGCCTCAAGGTGCTGCTTCAGGCGATCGTTATCCCGCCGCAATGATGCAAATGGTCAATCTCTAACCGCACATTCATGAGCGCAAACGTAAATATTGATTTTTACTACTCCATTGGCAGCCGTTATTCATATCTAGCTGCCACTCAAATTGAAGCGATCGAACAGCAAACTAGTTGTCAGATAGAATGGCATCCTATTAATAGCGTGCGGCTAATTTCTCAGCGCGAATGTAGTCCATTTGCGGGTAAACCCTCTGGACAATATGAATGGACTTATCGCGAACTGGATGCAATCCGATGGGCTAAATTATATGGAGTTCCATTTGTCGAACCGCGCGGACGGGTACATTTCGATTCAGAGTTGTTAGCGCGGGCATGTACGGCAGCGAAGCAGTTTGGCAAGGTGGAGGAGTACAGTCACCTACTATTCGCAGCGATGTTCCAGGGTTCGCAATCTAAAATCGAGCAGCAAGAATGTATCGGTTTTGCCGAGTTATGTGGTATTTCCGCGCTGAAATTTCAGGCGGCATTGATATCGCCAGCAACAACAGAGCGGCTTGATGAAACAATTAACCGCGCTCATCATGCTGGCGTATTTGGCGTGCCGACATTTATTGCTTTGGACGAGCTATTCTGGGGAAACGATCGCCTTGTTTTATTAATTCATTTCCTGAGCGATCTCCACTGAGATCCCTAGATTTATGAAGGCTAAATCAACCGATCGTTCCGATTAGGCGAGGTCGAATAATAGGACTTCCGCATTAGCTGCGGTCGTTAGTTCTAATAATTCTGGTGTACTAATTTGGACGCCATCACCTGCTACCAAGGATTCGCCGTTGAGCGTAAGGTCGCCGCTGGCTACTTGCAGCCAGACATACCGCTGCGGCTCCATCTCAAATGTCAGGCGGTCGCCAGCCCCGAGAAGTGCTGCATACAGGTTCAGATCTTGATGCACTATTACCGAGCCGTCGCGCCCGTCTGGGGACGCCACCAGCCGAAGTTTGCCCTGCTTATCGGCTGGGGAGAATTGACGTTGGTCGTAACGGGGTGTGATATTTTGCCTGTCGGGGAGGATCCAGATTTGCAATAAGTGGACTGGTTCGGTATCTGAATTATTGAATTCACTGTGTTGAATACCAGTCCCCGCACTCATGATTTGGACATCGCCCGGTCGAATTACCGCACCAGTACCGAGACTATCTTTGTGCGCCAACTCTCCGGCAAGTACATAGGTCAAAATTTCCATGTCCCGATGTCCGTGCGTGCCAAATCCCGCTCCAGGCGCAACCCGATCGTCATTAATGACGCGCAACGATCGAAACCCCATCCGCTGCGGGTCGTAAAAATTGCTAAATGAAAATGTATGGTAACTGTCTAGCCAGCTAATTTTGGTATGACCGCGCAGGTCGCCAGGGTGAATTGTATTTACAGCAGTTGTACTCATTTAACTATCCTCATCTCTAATTAAAGAACGACACATCGAGAGAATCATTACCTCTTACCTCTTACCTCTTACCTCTTACCTCTTACCGCCACCGCTCTCTAATCAAACGCACGCCCTAAGAAACCTCAGCGCGTGCGTTTAACTTACTATTATCGATTTGCTGGAAAAAATCCTAGCCGAGGCACTAATAGTTGTAACGTGCGTTACGGACTATTTTAAGGAGCTAGCTGCCTGAGTTAGTAATTCGCCTAATTGTTTTACTTTAGCCGCAGCACCAGGATCGGCGCTGGCAGCAGCGTCAGTAGTAGTTTTACCGATACCTGCAAGCACTTCTGCTAAGGAC
>NZ_JANLWO010000388.1:0-5439 GCF_031364565.1 Chamaesiphon sp. OTE_20_metabat_361 | reverse complement strand
TCCAAAACAACTTTGAAGCTGTATTGTCCGATCGAACCCCAAAGATCGGAAATTTTTAGAGGAAAGGCGATGCAGCAAGGAGTTTGGATGATGTGGGCAGAGTGACAGAAGCGGAATAAAAGGCATCGTGCCAAGATCTGTGTAAAAAGCGATCGGCTCTTCCTCTAACCCTTAAGAGGAGTGCTTTTAAAGTTTTCTTGAACCGTCGATGGTGATTCAAGCTGTTATTTGTCCTATAAATTATTAGCTTTAATGATAAAACGTACTCTTGTCTCTCAGCCTCTAGAAAGCACTAAAACTCAACCTTTACCCTTTCAGAGAGCGGAAGAAATTGGTTCGCGAAAGTCAGGGCGCTCTTTGTTTTCCAATGTGGCGCTGTTGCTACTTAGTACTGCTCTATTAAGTTGGTCTATCCGCCTGATTCAATCTCAACTAACAACTATTAGCAGCGTTGATGCAGTTGTAAACGGTACGCTAACAGACATCCGGGCACCACAAGAAGGCATAATTTCCAAAGTCGCAATCAAAACTGGTCAGTCTCTCAGCTCCGAGAAAGAGTTGTTTGTGCTAAAAGATCGACGAGCTAGCCAACTTCAAACTCAAGAGATTTCCAGTCGCTTGAATCAACAGGAAGCAGAGTTGGAACAGGCACAAGCACGTTTGCCGCGTAAAATGTTGCTGCTGAATGTTGTAAGTCGAGAGGCTGTAAACCAGCAGAAGCTGGCAGTCTCAGAGAATCAGCAAAGTCAAAACCAATTGTTGTCCGATATCGAAGGTGCCAAGTCGCGCTGCGAACTGGCAAAATTGAGCTACCAGCGCACAAAGTTTTTGAATTCACAAGGAGCGATCTCTCGCGCCAACCTTGATACAGCCGAGATCGAACTCAAACAGCGGAAAAGTGAAGTAAAAAGCTTACAGGCTAAACTGGCAACTTTACAGGTTAATGAGGATGCTGTTCGTGGCGGTTTGTCCTTATCCAGAACGCGAAGTAACTACGATCCCAGCATTCGGCTAGAGGAGTTGCAACTGCAAATTGCTGAAGAACGGCAAGGGATTCAAATCTTCAAAAGAAAGATTGCCGGAACTAAAGCAGAGCTGAGTCAGGCAAAAAAGGACTTTCAACGCAAGCAGGGTGCGACGATTAAAGCGCCAGCAGCAGGGGTAGTGTGGCGAGTAACTGCCCAACCTGGCAAGTTTGTGCAGCAAGGAGAATCACTAGGGCAAGTAGCGTCCTGCAAACAACGGTGGGTAGATGCTTGGGTAGATGAGCAGAAGGTGCAACTACTTCAAGTTGGCTCCCCAGCCGAGATTAAGCTCAATGGGATGGGTTCATCCGGTACGCTCAAAGGAAAAGTCTCGGTAATCCGTTCGGGGATCGGGCGATTAGCTGCTGGGGAAGATGTCGCGATCTCCATGCCGCCAAACTTACCGCGCCAAACACAAGTTCGGATCGATTTAGATGCAGGATCGGTTTCATCTGAGCCGAGTGAGAGCGGAAATCTTTGCCGGATCGGCTACACGGCACGAGTGACATTCCCGGTGCGAACCACGAGTTTGTTTGCAGGCTTATAATCTCTCATCAAATTGCGTTTTTTGCCATTTAATAGTGATGAATACTAAGCCTAAAAAAATTATTTCCCCTGTAGTTTGGTTGTTGTTTGCTACTAGTGCTGTTGTATTTATATCAACCTTGTTTATTAGTAACTGGACGAGTACAGGGCCAACATTTTTCTCGCCGCAGGAAGTCAACTCAACTGTCGATCGGGTAGTGCCAGCATTATTACAAGTTCCAGCTATCGATTGGGAGTTGCTACTCCCAATTGTTGCTGTTCTCTCACTTGGTATTTGTCTGAGATTTGTTCGAGCAACAAATGGGACTCGTCTGATTGTTAAGTCGATCGTCTTATTTTTAGCAGCACGGTATTTTATATGGAGGACAGTTGCTACCTTAAATTTTTCACATCCAGCCAGTACAGTTTTTTCTTTAACTATCTACAGTGTAGAAGTAATTTCTTTCTTTTCTTGTTGTCTGTACATGGTGCAAACAATCTGGTCAACCTCCCAGCAACGCAAGCTGGAGGCAGATCGGTACTCTCAAGCTGTTATTTATGGCGAATATCTGCCCTTGGTTGATGTACTGGTGCCAACTTATAATGAGCCAGATTATATCGTTCGCCGGACTGTAATTGGCTGTCAGGCAATGGAATATGACAATAAAACTATTTATATTCTCGATGATACTCGTCGCCCAAATATTAAAGCACTAGCACAGGAATTGGGTTGTGAATACATCACCCGACCGGATAATACCCATGCAAAGGCTGGCAACTTAAATAACGCACTAAAGTATGTTACTGGCGAATTAATTGTACCGATCGATGCTGATTTCGTACCTTTCAAAAACTTTTTAACTCGAACTGTTGGTTTTTTTCAAAATCCAGAAATCTCCCTCGTCCAAACTCCACAATACTTTTACAATTCGGACTATCACAGTCGCAATTTAGGGTTAGAAAATTTTCTACCCAACGATCTAGAGCATTTTTATGGATTACTGCAATCAAACCGCGATGCAGGCAATAGTGTAATTTGTTGTGGCAGTTCCTATGTCGTTCGGCGTAGTTGTCTCGATGCTGTTGGTGGCTACTATACTCGCTGCTGCGTTGAGGACTTTCAAACATCCTTGCGAATGTTAACACAGGGCTTTCGGCTGACTTACCTGAATGAAGTTCTGAGTACAGGAGAATCAACTCGAACCTATATAGATTTTATCGATCAGCGACTGCGATGGTTACAAGGAAATTTTCAGGTTTACTTCTGTGGCAAGGACATTCCAATTTGGTCGAAACTAAACTGGATTCAAAAAAGCTATAGCGTATCGCAATTGATCTATTGCTTTCAACCAGTATTACGAGTTGTTTTTATACTAGCACCTTTGTGCAGTGCCTACCTGGGAATTTCACCTTTTATCGCCACCCTACCTGAAGTGATCTACTACTTCCTGCCCTTCTGGTTGCTGCATATTGTCGTTTATGGTTGGGCAACAGACTACCGAGTCTCTTACTTCTGGAACGAAGTGTATGAAACAATCTTTTGTTTTCCAGCACTCAGGCGATTGTGGCTGATCGTTCGCACTCCTTTTGCCAAAGCCAGCCAAGCTACCCGTAAGGGGATTAAGGCAGACCGAAAAAATTACAATTTCAATCGGACATGGCCACTGATTATGCTGTTAGCATTGTCGGGATTAATTATCGGAGTGCGTCTGATTGGCGTACAGCTTGGAGTTTGGTTAACGTTTGATGAGAGCGCGGCTGTACTAATATTTTGGCTGCTCTATAATTCGCTACTAGCGGGGATAGCGATTTTATCGGCGATCGATCTGCCAATTCGGCGCACAATGGATCGCTTCCCGCTCCAAACAATTTGCAAGATTACAGCTAACGATCGAGTTTGGTGGGGATATACTCAAAACCTCTCCGAAAGCGGAGCTAAGGTGATAATAATCGAGCCAGAGGTTGCCCTTGACACGTCACACGTCGAGGTAGCATTTATAGAGCATGACTTTTCTGTGCAAGCTGAGATCGTCCGTTCTCATGTGATGAAGAAGGGTGAGATCGGGGTTGCACTGCAATTTGTCCAGCTTGAGATCGAACAACAGCGTAAGTTGGTTGAGGTGCTGTATACCGAAATGACTTGGTGGAAACAGCGCAAGCAGCCTGGTAGTCTAGACTCTTTCTTGGCGATGATCTCCTCCATCGTTCAAGCAAAATCACTACTCAATCGCTACGACTGAGTAGGCATTAGGCATTAGGCTTTGGGCTTTGGGCTTTAGGTATTAGGAATTAGGAATTAGGTATTAGGCTTTAGGCTTTAGGTTTTAGGGGAAGCCATAGCGGATGTCATTTTCCTATCCATTATTCACTAAAACACTATTCACTATCCACTATTCACTAAAAAACTATTCACTAAAAAACTATTCACTATCCACTAAGCTATCGGGCAATGCTTAAATTTGGACGATATTTACTGCTGGGATTAATCGTGACTACACTTTGGGTGAGCCAAGGTCAAAGTATGAGTATATTTTTTGCAAAAGCGCCTACTCCTTTATCCTTCATCCAAGCCAATCAGCTTAAATTGGCGAAACAAATTGCTCAGACCCGGATGGGAAATATCGTTATTGAGGTTGTTAACTCTCAGCAGCAGCCAATCGGTGGTGTAGAAGTCAAAATCGAGCAAGTCACCCATGAATTTGAATTTGGCACAGCACTCAGCACTCAGATGTTTGCTCCAGGTAACGATCCCACCGATCGATCTCGATATCTTCAGCTTGCTAAACAACTTTTTAATGCCACTGTACATGAGAATGCGCTCAAGTGGGATGCAATGGAGCCACAGCGGGGACAACTTAGTTATGCAGACGCAGATCGAATTTTAAGCTGGAGCAAAGCCAATTCTCTACCATTACGCGGACATACAATTTTCTGGGAGGTGGAGCAATGGAATCCAACTTGGCTCAAATCCCTCTCGCCGCAAGATCTGCGATCTGCTGTCGAGCGTCGGGCGACAGAAATTTGCGGACGGTATCGAGGGCGAATTCGGGAATATGATGTCCTTAATGAGATGCTACACGGTGATTTTTTTAGACAGCGTTTAGGAGCAGATATTGTCAAAACAATGTTCCAACGATGCCATGCAGCCGATCCGAGTGCAGTATTATATGTCAATGATTATGACATCTTGAATGGCAAAAGACTCGATGACTATGTGCGACAGATCCGTTCGTTGTTGGCGCAAGGAGTCCCGGTTGGTGGGATTGGTATTCAGGCACATATTCTCAAAGAAACGGTCGCACCAGCTCAAATTCAACACAGTCTAGATACCCTAGCACAATTTAATTTACCAATTAAGATTACAGAATTTTCGACACAGACAGCTACCGAGCAGGAACAAGCCCAGAATCTGCTAAATGTATATCAAATTGCTTTTGCTCATCCGCAGGTTAAAGGAATTCTGATGTGGGGATTCTGGGAAAAGGCTCATTGGGTACCCCAGGCAGCTATTTTTGACAGCAGCTTTAGACCAAAACTGGCTGCAAAGGTTTATCAGGAGCTAATTTTTCGCCAATGGTGGACTCAGAAGAGTGGGAATACCAATCGGAATGGTCAATTTTCAAACCGTGCTTTTTTTGGACGGTACCGGGTAACGGTAAAAGGGCGAAACTGGAGTAGAACTCGCTTATTCTCATTTTCCTCGCAAATGAATCAGTCTAGAGTTTTGAAGTTTATCAAATAGACCGGATTGCGAAAGCAGGCGATCGATCCCTTATTTTACGCCTAAACCTTAGCAAATCCCCCTAGCCCCCTTAAAAAGGGGGAACCGGATTCTTAGTCCCCCTTTTTAAGGGGGATTTAGGGGGATTCATACCAACTGCGAGTGTCA
>NZ_JANLWO010000367.1:0-19375 GCF_031364565.1 Chamaesiphon sp. OTE_20_metabat_361 | reverse complement strand
CAATTCTCGATCGAGATGTTCGATTGGTACCGCAGCAATGGACGATCGTCGCTGGAGTAGTAGCGGTCGGTTTGACGCTCGGGTGTTGGTTGACGACGATCCCGGCTAGAGCTGAGCGGATCCTGTTACCGCCGATAGCGGTGGTCGGTACACAGCCGCAAGGGACATCCATCGTCACTCAGGTCATTCCATCCCCCGCAGTCCCCCAAAGTCCCGTCCCCGCGCCAGCACGTCCGCCTGAGTGGGTGCTGGCGATCGATCGCTCGATGCGTCCATTGGTCAGTACCTTCAATTTGTTTTATGTCCTGTGCGATCTGGTATTGCTGACGTTGGCGGTAATTTTACTGTTGGGATTTTGGGGCGGTCAATTAGGATTGCCCTGGCGAATGGCCGCTCAAGCTGTATTATGTTTTTATATTGCCGATACTTGGTTTGCTTATGCTAACGATCGAGTGCAAGGATACGAAAGTGGCTTTATTATGGAAGTGTTCTGGATATTTGGGATCGTGCAGTTTGGCATCGCGGCTGCGCTAGAATTTGATAACTCCATTCGCGCTCGCCGTCTAGCTCGCCGACGGACTGCTATAAAGTAAAACATGAGTTCTAAAAAAATTACCGATGCAGATAAGTTGGAGATCGTCGATCTTTACCGTCAGTCTGGAGATACTACTGCATCTCTGGCAAGTCGTTATGGAGTCAGCAATTCTACGATCAGTCGCCTACTCAAAACGAGTATTCCCGAAGCGGAATATGAAGTCTTAATCCAACAAAAACGGGGTACTAAAGGCAGCAGCGAAGCAGAAATTTCGATTCCACTGGTAGTAGACTCGCTCACCAGTAGCACAGCCGAGATCCCGAGCGTCGAGGCTCCCAGCTTGTCAATCGACCTACCCGCAAGTAACCCCGAACTAGAGACATTAGCACTCACACAACTCGAATCACTCACCACACTCGATGAGATTTTAGCAGATCCGATCGCTCCAAAACTTGATACCGCCGATCGTGACAAGGCGATCGAAGATACTAGTGCCAGCCGTCGCGTGCGGCGTCGTTCCTCCGCACCCGATAGCCAGCAGACAGCCGGAGCGGTAGCCCAAATCGATAAACCAACGCCGACAACAACCAGCCTCAACACCCCAGTTGAAACATCTGCTGTGGCAACCGAAGACATCAGCGATGACATCGATAATGACATCGACACATTCGCAACTGCTGTTCCTAAGACCCCGATTGCGCCACCAATTTCCCGTACGCCAGTGCTGCGAGAAATACTTGCCGATTCTAAAGAGCGCTACGCTAATCCGCCGCCACCGCCCGCACCACCTGTCGAAGCCGTCACTGATGAGAGTGACGAAGATAACGAACCAGAAGATGTCAACCTGCTAGCAGCAATGTTTGGGGAAGAAATTGCCGATGGCGATGATGAGGATGATGAATCTGATGACTCTGATGCTGAAGATTGGGACGAGGAATCACCATCATCGCCTTATCAGCCGCTGTTGACCGAAGATCGCTTGCACGTTCAAGTCAAACCGCTGTCTCAAGCGACATTACCGCGCACCTGCTATATCGTGATCGATAAGTTTGCCGAGCTAATCGTGCGACCGCTTAAGGATTTTGCCGATCTCGGTCAACTTCCCGATAAAGAAACTCAACAGCGCACTTTACCCGTTTTTGATAATCATCGCGTAGCCAAAAGATTTTCCAATCAACGCACTCAACGCGTGATCAAGGTACCAGATAGTCGGATCTTTTATAAGACTACCCAACATCTGCGATCGAAGGGAATTACCTGTCTATTAGTGGATGGGAATATTTATTCACTTAATTAGCTGGGAGTTGGGAGTTGGGATCGGAAAAGTCAGAAAACTTAGAGATAATTAATTACTCTAAAACCGATATCCGGCGAACACCATCTCGCCTATTCATCTCCCATCTCCCATCTCCCATCTCCCATCTCCCATCTCCCATCTAATTCAACGCAGGTAGCTTCGTCAATCCAACTACCAGATTGGGGTTATCTTGTTTAAGTTTGGCTTCAAAGCCGTAGCAAGTCTCATTACTTGTCTTAGCTAGTGCTGCTTTAGCTTGACAGCGTTCGGAGAGAATTTGAGAGATGGTTGAGAGCAATAATCGATCGCGTCCTTTATACGCAACTTCAAATAGTTTAATCGACTCTTTCAGCTCGGTTTCATTGTTTTTCTCACGCCCGCGAATGGCGAGTAGCTGAGCTTTATAGTAAGTTAACTCGGGATTTTGCGGGGCAATTTTGCGGGCGGCATCGATCGCGATATTAGCTTTATCATACTCTTTCAGATCGCGATGACCGATATACATTCCTCGGAGGGCTAGATATCGAGGTTGGGCATTTTGTAATTGTTCGAGTGCTCGATCGGTATCGGAAAATGGTACATTGACAGCTAAAAGTAGATCCATATAACCCTTAATTAGATTTAATTCTGGATTATTCGGTTCGATCTTTTTAGCTTTATCCATATACTCAAATACTTTTTGGAGCTTACTCAAAGCACCCAAAGCACCACCATTTGCCTTCTTCATTTCATAAGCGCTGAGGATTGCCAAACCCACTCCCTGATACAAATTCCCCCGCAGCGGGTTGGTTTTCATCAGTCGCTGGGCAGCCCTAGTAGTTTTTTCACCGTAATCTCTCACGCTCTCATAATCCCCGGCGCTAAAGGGATAGAGAGTATTCATCGCATAAGTTAATGGTTCGTTTGGTTCGGTTTTGAGTGCGCTATTGAGATATTGTCTGGCTTTGACATAATTCCCATCTCTAAACATGGATTCCTTTGCCCGCTCGACATTTGACCCCTGTTTCGTATTATTCCCAGCGGCGGGAAACAGCATATTACTATTCGGCTTTGGTGCTGGCTTGCTAGCTACTGCGGTAATGGTGGGGTTTAACTGACTAATCGGGGCGAGTATCGTCGATTGAGCAAGAGTTACACCAGTAGCGAAAGTGAGGAGAGTATGTAGCGAAAACTTAAATTTCATGGATTAGTAGCTGGTAAATAGTCGATCTAGAGAGATAATAGTCGAAGTTTGGAGCTAGGTATCGATCGATTTTGGATTCAGCCGTCGCTACCAGTAGTGTAACAATTGCTATATGTCGTATTGTCTGGACGTGAGTATCGATCGGATGTTCCAATTTGTCATTACTCTAGGTTGATGTTGCACAATAAAGATCGATCGCGCTTTTTTTAAGTAAGTAGCTGTCATTATTTATCAGATAGATTACACCTGAAAACTAGTTGGTGGGCAGCGACGCGCGCTTTGCGCCGCCCCGTTCTGGAGGTTTCCTCCAGGTTGAGGGCGGTAAGACAGGAGGTTCCCTCCAAGTTAAGCGCGTCAAGACAGTGCCCACCCTACTATCTGCAATTATTCAACTGACATAGACTACACTTCAAAGCTATCTGGTAGCCTCTTTTCCCTAAAGCCTAAAACCCAAAGCCCAAAGCCTAAAACCTAAAGCCCAAAGCCTATCCTCCCTCTCCCCGATGCTCAAACTCAAACACCTCTCCTACCATCCTCCGGCTAGCGATCGAGCCATCCTCCAGGATCTTAACTTAGAATTAGCACCCCAGCAATTGGGGCTGATCGTCGGTGCCAGCGGTTCGGGCAAAAGCACACTACTAGAGATTTTATCAGGATTGGCGAGTGGTACGAGTGGGGGTGTCTACTGGCGCGATCGAGCCTTAGATACCGAGCTGCTTCAGCAACTAGGCGGACTGGTATTTCAGTTTCCCGAGCGGCATTTTTGCACTAATACTATCTTAGAAGAATTGCGACTGGGACATCCCGAACTCGGAGCCGAGCGCGTCGAGCAAGCTCTGATCTCTGTCGGTTTAGCAGATCTGCCGTTACAGCGTTCTCCACACGCCCTCAGCGGCGGACAGCAGCGGCGATTAGCCCTGGCGGTGCAATTAATTAGGCAACCCCATTTACTGCTCTTAGATGAGCCGACAGCGGGCTTAGATTGGTCGATGCGCCAGCAGTTGGTAAATTTGCTCGCCCAACTCAAGCAGCAATGGACACTATTAGTGGTGACTCACGATGCGGGGGATTTACTCGCCATCGCCGATAAATGTTGGCAGATCGATCGGGGCAAGTTGACTGAAGCTAAAATTGTTGATGGTAAGTTAACGTAAGTTCGAGATAAGAAATGCCTGGATACTGGAAGTCTCGGCTAGTGATGCAAAGTCCGCCTACGCGGACTGATTAACTAGTCCGCGTAGCGAAAAGTGCGTTCTTGGGGTTTCCCCAAGTGAAGCACCTTTTCAAGACAGGCGGACTTTGCATTACTAGCCCCGATTTTAATCGGTGGCAGTACTAGAACGAAGCCTGACGTTAAGTTAGCCAATTGGTAAGAGTATTTGAATTGCCCCTACCGATTAGCGGCTAAACAAATTTAATTTTCTGAGCGGCGTACAGACACATTCTTAGCAATACTAACCCCTCGCGAACGTGGGCGATATTTGACTCACCATAGGTGCGGGGTTGATAGCGTACTGGCACTTCGACGATATGTAGATTTAGCTTAGCAGCACCAAAGAGCAAATCGAAATCACCAAAGGGATCGAAGTCGCCAAAGTAGCTACGATTAGCAACGATCCGCAGATAATCATCCCGCCATAATACCTTAGTTCCGCAGAGAGTATCCTTAATATTCTGTCCGAGCAGGAAGGAAAAAACTAGGGCAAAAAATTTATTTGCTAAAGTATTCAGCCACGGCATCGCAGCTTGCGAATAAGGATAAACCAATCGCGAACCATTGACAAATTCGCCGCGTCCACTGACGATCGCACTCACAAAATTTACTAGTTCTTCTGGTTGGACTGTTAGATCGGCATCTAAGATAATTAAGATATCGCCAGTGGCTTTTTCAAAGCCCAATCTTACAGCGTCACCTTTACCTTTGCCTGTTTGTTGAAATGCTTGCAGCGTAAATTCACCCGTATATTCTCGCACTAATGTTTGAATTTTATCCCAAGTATCATCTTGGGAATGGCCTTCAACAAACACGACTTCAGTATGTTTGCCCAGCCGGGGTAATCGCTCGATCGCAGCGGCAATATTTCCGGCTTCATTCCGGGCGGGAATAATCACACTGACAGAATAATCGTGACTATTAGGACGATCGACCTGCTGGCGCGAGACGATATAATTAGTCAAGCCGAGGTGATTGACGATCGGCAATGGACTGATATAACGATTGACAAAATTTGAAACAATCGGGATATATTTAGGCAGTAAACATCTTCTACCAATTTTTACTGGTTGATAGCCAGTAATATTTAATAAATTGATGACATCATTCATCGACAACCAGCTTTGTGGCGGTTGGGGACGGCGCTGTCCGATCCGTTCGGCAAGATTTAAAATTGGCTCCCACAGAAAGTTATGAAAGTTAATTACTATCCGCGTCTGAGGATGACATAGCTGCTGTAAATTTGTGAGTACTTGTTGAATATTCGTGAGATTGCCTAAGACTTCGGACAAGATAATATAATCAAATCTAGTAGCAAGTAAAGGGTACTCCGTTAGCGTTTGTAAATCGAGCTGCTCGGCATCTATACAATAGAAATGTAAATGGGGATATTTAGTTTTTGCCAGATCGATCGCGACTGATGAAAAGTCAATACCCACACCTAAATCTGGATCGATCTTTGCCAGTGCATCCCCAGTACCAGACCCAATTTCTAATACTTTACTACCTGCCGGGATTAAGAATTGGTGCAATCGATCGAGATCTCGATAATAATACCGATTGCGTTGCGCCCACCAATCTAGTTTTAAGGCAATGGCATCAAAATGTTTTTGAGTGCGCTCGCTAACTAATCGATTAGACATGGATTTTCCTCACACATAATAGCAAAGCATAATACAAAACTCCGATCTAATCCACTAGCCACCACTGCTAATTTTCTGAATTAGTTGCCAACCTTGTACTTTACCAATAACGCGCGTGCGAGCTGTTAATTGGGGCGGGACGCTCAATGTCCAAGCATAAGACCGATCGGGCAAATCGGTAAAGCTATCGAGCTGTTTGCCTAAATGTGGCGTGTAAAAGCTCAATAAAATCAGGGTTTTATGTTCGTCCGTTGTGAGGGCGCGATCGTGCTTGCTAGGCTGTCCAAAGCCTTCTGCTGCTATATTGTCGATGAAGAGATTTACAGGCTGCTTATCGAGGCTGCTTGCCAATGTTGATACCATGAATCGATCGGTCATCAGTCGATCGAATGCAGTTCTAAAGTCTGGACTTTTATCTGTCAATGCACCTTGCAGTCCAAAGCCGACAATCGCCATCCAAGCGGGAAGTAACCAACCAGCCAACCAGAATGGGGTAGCAGGTGGTTGCCAACGTCGCCACAAGCTAGGAATCGTTATCCAGCCGCCTCCGAGCGCAATCGCAGGTAACGCATAAATCCGTATTTCTGGCGGGATAACCAGCCCCCATAACGGTCGATTCTCCGATGGAGAGGCTACGCCAACGATCGCGACTAAAATGCCCGCGACTGCCAGAATAATTCCCAAGCCACTAAAAGCATAGCCGAGCCAAGTTACCAACCGATATCCGCCAATTTGTTGACGGCTAATTTGTCCAAATTGGACAAAGGCTGCGGCTGCGAGCAATGCCATCAGTGGCAATAATTGCATCGTATAATATGCCATCCGCGTCCGAAATAAACTCAATAAAATAAATAAGCAGATCGGATAACCTAGCGTTAAACTGATGGCGAAGTAATTAATTGGCAAAAGTTTCCGCCACACCACGATCGTGCCGATTGCACTAAATAATGCCCAAGGGAAAATATTTAGGGGGAGATTCCAGAGATAATAAAAAGGGCCGGGATTATAAGTATCTGTTTTTGAAAGAAAGAGCAGTTTATTAACTAACTCTTGGACTGGCATCAAGCCCCCATATTTAACGCAACTTAAAATCAACCATAAGCCAGTGGGAATGGCACCAAAAATTAAACCGATATAAATCCCTGGATTCGTCAAAAATTTCTGGTAACGCTGGCGATCGATCGCATAAGGTAAGAGCGCGACAATCGGCACAAAAATCATAAATCCCTTGAGCAAGAAGCCCCCGCCGACAGATGCCCCAGCCAGCAGTCCCCACAGCCAACTCCGCTCGTTGGCGTAGCCTCTCCATCGGAGAATCGAGACTCCAGTCCAGCTCCGCCAGCCTGAAGATGATAAACTGATAGACTGGGAATCTGCAATCTTTAACAATGCCCAAATCCCAAGTAACTCAATTGCCACCAATGCTGTATTCTGCTGCGCCGTGTGAGCCTCACTTACCCATAGTCCCATCAACATCAAGATCGCCGCACCCAACCATGCAATCTGCCGATTGAAGAGGATTATCCCCATCTCATAGGTCAATAATACACTCGCCAGACAAGCGATCGCGCTGGGTAGCCGCACGCTAAACTCATTGAGTCCAAACAGATGATAAGCTAACGCAATCAGCCACTGAATACCGATCGTCCGATCGTAAATTGGGAGACCCCACCATTGCGGTGTCAGCCAGTCGCCACTCTCCCAGATCCAGCGAGCTTGAATTGCATAGTAACCCTCATCATGAGGCATCAAACTCTGATGTTCGCCATTAATTAATAATAATGGTAGAGCAAATAGTAACAGGCTCGATCGGGGAAATCTCTGCCCCAGCAATACATATTTGTGTATATTCACACTCAAGGATTAAATTGTGACCATATCAGAATTCAGTTTACTACTAATCTCGGTTTTAGCTGGCGTATGCGGTCAATTTTTTCTCAAGCTGGGCGCTGTTAAACTGGGAAAAGTTGAGGTCGATAACGCCCTAAATCATATCTTTAGTATCGTTACCACTCCAGAATTATTAGTTGGTTTAACTTGCTATGCGATCGGGGCAGTTGTCTATATTCTCCTCCTCACTCGCGTCAATTTAAGTATTGCCGCTCCCGCAATTTCACTCAGTTATATTTGTTCGGTATTAATCGGTCACTTTTGGTTTCGTGAGTCGATCGCTTTTATGCAAATTATTGGTTTAGCTGCTATTTCCCTTGGGGTCGTCTTAGTCGTTTCACATAAGTAAATTCTAGCTTGCATTTTGTAATTGTCTAAAATTAATAAGCAGTAGATCTAATTATTTTAAATATTGTGGGCAGTGCCCACCCTACAAAATTCACTTATTTGCAATACACACATTATTAATTATTAATTACCTGCATGAATATTTCATCAATACCTAGTTCAACCTCCTTACCAAATGTAGACGTATGGCAAGGTATCGATTGGTGTCCGAGCGATCGACAGCAAGTACAGCTCCAAGCTTTATATACAGAAGTAATTACTGCCAACCAACAATTAAACCTCACTAGAATTACCGCGCCTGAAGAATTCTGGGAAAAACATTTGTGGGATTCCGTGCGCGGTGTGGGCGAGTTAATTAGCGACTCTAGAGCGTTCCAAGTCATCGATATCGGTACTGGTGCTGGTTTCCCCGGATTGCCACTCGCGATCGCTAGAGCCGATTGGCAGCTTACTTTAGTTGATTCTACTAATAAAAAGATTGGATTTATCGAAT
Source organism: Chamaesiphon sp. OTE_20_metabat_361 (assembly GCF_031364565.1). Lineage (NCBI taxonomy): Bacteria > Bacillati > Cyanobacteriota > Cyanophyceae > Gomontiellales > Chamaesiphonaceae > Chamaesiphon > Chamaesiphon sp. OTE_20_metabat_361. The sequence continues at coordinate 10,773 of NZ_JANLWO010000367.1, read as the reverse complement.
CGATTGCGCCCGAACTTGACCTCCCAAATATTCATCCGCTAGTGAGTCGAATTGAAGAATTAGGACAGCAAAGACAACACCGTCATCAGTACGATCTCGCCCTAGTAAGAGCGGTAGCCTCAGCAAATGTTTGTGCTGAATATGCACTACCATTAGTCAAAGTTGGCGGTACAGCCATCCTCTATCGGGGTAATTGGACTGAGGAAGAAGCTAGTAGTCTCGAATTAGCAGTTGCTAAATTAGGTGGTGAAATCGTTAAAACAGATTTATTTTATACTCCGCTTACTAACAGCATCCGCCACTGTATCTGGCTACATAAAACTACCGATACGCATCCTTACTATCCACGAGCGATCGGAATTCCGACCCAAAAACCATTGTAGTTTACAGGTCGCGTGAGTACTCTGAAATCGAGAAAATTATAATACAGATGCACTAATAATGCTCGATCGATTATGAGAAACCCGATCGTCAGTGATGAGCGATCGAATTTTCTGTAAGCGATCTCAGAACCTGTATAATGAAACTTCAGATCTGGTTTGAGTGGGGAACAGCCACTCGAAGTAATGGGGAAAGCTTGGTGAAAATCCAACACTGTCCCGCAACTGTAAATCGCTGGTAACTGCGCCGCGATCGAGTCAGAATGCCCGCCAGCACTATATCTAGTTCAATTTAACCTACGAGGTATTAGGTGAACCCACAACATTGTTTATTTGTTTGTACCACTTGCGGCAGTAAGTGGCAAGATGGTCAGCGCGTTGGTACCAGTGCTGGCGAACGGCTGCTCCAAGAGCTGGAAACCTTGCATCGAGATTGGGATTTGGCAGCAGAGTTTCCGATTCAAGCCGTTGGCTGTATGAGTGCTTGTAGTCGCTCTTGTGCGATTTCTTTTGCCGCTGCTGGCAAGCATACCTATCTATTTGGGGACATTGCTAGCGACGATCCCACTGTGGAGTTGGGCAATATCCTAAACTGTGCCGAGAAATACTATCAGCATCCGACTGGAGTGCTACCGTGGGCAGAACGTCCCGCACCGCTCAAGCAAGGCATCCTCGCCAAGATCCCCCCCCTCTTCGTACCTACACCTTCCCATGCGGCACTATAATACGTCGAGCCGCACCAGCCTTTTTGCTCAAAACTTCCTCTGGATTGGCAATCGGGCTTGGCAAGGCTATCTAAATTTCGATCGGGGAATTGTAGCAATTAGCAGCCCAGTAGACCTCTTTGGCGATGCTGATGCTCGTGGGAGCGATTCGTTGTTGTCGGATCTCAATTTTCGCTATGTTCCCCAGCCACAGCTTGCGATCTATCTCCAAGAATGGCTGATACCCGATCGATCGATCGAGCCGATCATTACTGCTGTCACTAATTATCACCCCCAAACCGAGCTAATTTTTGCGATCGAGTCTAATACCAATCTCGATATCGGCTGGTGTCAAAACCTCAAAATTTCGCCGCCAGACTGTTATCAACAAGTCTGTCGGCGATGGGTTTCGGATAGGGGGTAGAGGGTAGGCTTTAGGAAAAGGTAAGAGGTAAGAGGTAAGAGGTAAAAGGTAAAAGGTAAGAGGTAAGAGGTAATGGAGCAAGAAACTCTCAGTCCCCCAGTCTCCCCTATTCCCTATCCCCTATTCCCTATCCCCTATTCCCTACTCCCTACTCCCTACTCCGCTGTCGCCAATTCGCCACCATTGCGATTGCGTTTGCGAGTGAGGAGATTGAATAATTGAATTCCGATTGCTTTGATCAGATTACCTTCTAATTCTGTGAACATAATCATGTTCATTCCAAAGGCGGCGTTGGCTTCATCGACAACGGCGTCGGCTTTGGCTTCGTCAATGGGAAGATCGTTCATTGCTTGACGATAGTTAGCTTTGAATACTTTCTCATCAGGGATTTGGGCGAACTCATAAAACGCGGTGCCTTCACCGTCGGTGAGTTTCATCGCATTTACCGCAATTTTTTTGAGGATTTGACCGCCAGAAAGATCGCCCAGGTAGCGGGTGTAGAGGTGTGCTACCATTAGTGCGGGATCTTGCTCGGCAACTTCGTGAATCCGTGCGATGTACTTTTTAGTAGCTTCTGAGGGTGCTACTTGCTCTTTCCAGTTGGCACCATAATAGAAGGCTAAGTCTTGCTCTAGTGCAGCCTTACGATCGAGTTCGGGAAAGAAGACCTTGGCTAAAATTGGGTCGTGGGCACGTTTGTGCATTTCCTCTTCCATCGCCGAGTAGACGAAGTAGAGGTTGGTGACTAGCTTACGATAGGATTTCTTTTCCACAGTGCCTTTGAGGAAGCAGGCGATGAAGCCCGTATTCTCTGCCATATTATGAGATTTTTTAGTACCTTCACGCAATTTAGTAGCCAGATTAGAAGTCATGTTAAAAATATTCCGAATATATATCCACTAATCTGTTAGCTTAAGATAATTTGCTGAGAATTACTATTAAGATTTATGACCATGCAACATATTTGCTACATTGAATCCCAATGATGAGTTGGATGGCAATATTTCCACCCGACAGGATTATTTTGATAATTTGGAGCACGATTCAGATGACCGCTATTCCCAGCTCAGCTCAAAAATTAGCCACTAAGTTCAATACACCACAAATTCTCCGCAGTGGTTGGTATGCGACATGGGGAATTAGCTTATTGATGTTAATTATTAGCATCTATGGTGTCAACGCCCAGCGCCAAGCGCTCAAGACTGTCGGTAAAGATGCTGCACCGAGTATTCTCACAGCGCAGCAACTACAAGATTCATTTGCCGATATGGATGCGAGCTTGGCAAATGAATTGCTATTGAAACCAGGAGCAAATCGGCAAGTGTTAGCAGATTTTGAGACAAATCGCAAAAAAATTGCCGATCGATTGGTAGCAGCCGCCAGAAATATTACCTATCCAGAAGAAGAGCGAATCATTCAAGGTTTACAATTAAACAACAGTGCTTATTTATTGAAGCTTCAATCAGCCAGAGAAGCGCATAAACGCGGAGATCTTGCGGGTGCATTGAATATCTATCAGAGTGCCGCTACTTTAATGGATCGGGACATCATTCCCCAAGCCGAACAATTAGGTCGAGTAAATTCGCAAGAATTAGAAAAAAGTTATACGCGGCAACGTTTTACTAATGGTGGAATCGGCTTGGCGATCGCGATCGTTGGATTGATTCAGATTGCGATTTTAGTCATCATGCAGATCTTTATCTATCAACGAATGCGGCGGGTTCTAAATTTACCGTTACTCGGAGCAACCGCGATCGCGATCGTTATTTTAGGATATACAATTAGTTCTTTTGTTGGCGCGACTGCAAATTTAAAAGTAGCCAAAGCTGATGCTTTCGACTCTTTATATGCGCTGCGACAAATGCGCTCTTTGTCATATAAAGCTAACGCCGACGAGAGCCGTTATCTGCTCGATCGAGCAAACAGTCCCAAGCACGAGCAATCATTTAATGACAAGGTTGCTAAAATTCTTACCATACCACCCAATTTATCGATCGAGAATGTGATTCTCAATACTTCGTTAGACATCAAGTCTGGAGAAGTAACTGGATTATTCACAAATGCACTAAATAATATTACCTTTAATGGCGAGCGAAAACTGGCAATCGAGACACTTCGCTCATTTAACGATTATCTCAAAATCGATAAACAAATTCGCCAACTATATCGCAGTGGCAAAGTAGCTGAAGCGATCGCCTTGTGTGTCGGTACCAATCCTGGTGAATCGAATTGGGCATTCGATCGCTACAAAAATCTGCATACTGAATTAATGGAATTGAATAAAAAAGAATTTGAGAAAAATATCAAACTTGGCAATAATCGCGTCGAAAATTTTGAGATATATACTACGGCTGCGCTAGGGAGCATTGCTATCCTTACTTTATTTGGCGTGAGACCGAGATTACTAGAATATCTTTAAAATAACTAATAGTTAATAATTATTAATTAGAAATAATACTGGAGGGCAATACACCAAGGTATCTAGATTTTAATCAATTTGGGGTCTGGATGGCTGGTATGATGGCTGAGATGACTATCCTAATGTCATTAGGATCGGATACCTAAATATAAAAAATAGCTATGAAAATTTTATTTGTGGCAGCGGAAGCTGCGCCCATTGCAAAAGTTGGTGGGATGGGTGATGTTGTTGGTGCGCTTCCCAAGTTCTTGCGGAAAATGGGTCATGACGTTCGGATCTTCATGCCTTATTATGGTTCGCTAGTTGGTAAATTAGATATTCCCTACGAGCCAGTCTGGAATGGCTACGCGATGTTTAATCACTTTGCGGTGTATGAGACAGTTTTGCCCGGTACCGATGTCCCACTGTACTTATTTGGGCATCCAGTATTCGATCCGCTGCGGATTTATGGCGGTGAGGATGAAGATTGGCGGTTTACGTTTTTTGCTAATGGCGCGGCGGAGTTTTGCTGGAACTATTGGAAGCCAGATATTCTCCACTGTCATGACTGGCATACCGGAATGCTACCCGTCTGGATGCACCAAGATCCCGATATCAGTACGATCTTTACCATTCACAATTTAGCTTACCAAGGGCCGTGGCGGTGGTACCTGGAGCGGATTACCTGGTGTCCGTGGTATATGCAAGGTCACAATACCATGGCGGCGGCGGTACAATATGCCGATCGCGTCAATACAGTTTCGCCGACTTATGCCGCACAAATTCAGACGATCGAGTATGGTGAGACGATTGAAGGGTTACTATCTTTCATTAGTGGGCGGTTGTCGGGTATCGTCAATGGCATTGATACCGAAGTCTACGATCCGGCAAATGATAAAGCTTTAGTCCAGAATTTTACTACCAAAACTCTCGCAGATCGTCCCAAAAATAAAGCCGCACTCCAGCAGGAAGTTGGCTTAGCCATCAATCCCGACACCTTCTTGGTAGGAATGGTATCGCGATTAGTAGAGCAAAAAGGTTTGGATCTGATGCTCCAGACACTCGATCGCTTTTTGGCTTATACTACCGCTCAATTCGTGGTCTTGGGGACTGGCGATCGCAATTATGAGACGCAACTGTGGCAACTCGCCTCGCGTTATCCCGGACGGATGGCAACTTACCTAATGTACAATGAATCGCTCTCCCGGCGGATTTATGCTGGTTCGGATGCCTTCCTGATGCCGAGTCGATTTGAACCTTGTGGGATTTCTCAGATGTTGGCGATGCGCTATGGTTGCGTCCCGATTGTCCGGCGCACGGGGGGACTAGTCGATACAGTGACTCACCACGATCCGCAGCATCACCAGGGTACGGGGTATTGTTTCGATCGATATGAAGCTTTGGATCTATTTACCTGTATGGTACGTGCTGAGGAAAGTTTCCATTATCAACCGCAATGGCAAGAACTCCAACAGCGCGGGATGGCAACTGATTTTAGTTGGGATAAATCAGCGCAAGAATATGAAGTACTATACAAATCTATTTTTGTTGAGTAGTTAAGTAACTCCAGCGGTTAGAAACCGCCGTATCTGCAAGGCAGACGCTACGCGAACGGAGTGCAAAGTCCGCCTACGCGGACTGATTAACTAGTACTGGACGGCGGAAGTTTCCCCTCGCTTTTTCACCGCTCAGTAAGCGCAAAGCGCAGGCTACGCCAACGGCTCCGCTCACTGAGCGAAGCCAAAGTGAATACCCACTCTACTTATGCCACAGACTACTAGTTCGCCTACGCGGACTTTGCAACATTAGCAACGATTGTAATCGTAGGCATTCTCTGTCGATTGCTACAACATTCCTGAACCACAACTAGCGTCATCATAAATTTGCTCGATCGATCTCATCGTACTTTTATACTTAGTGATATTACCTTGCTCTTTAAATAATTTAGCGGCAAATCGCCAATCGATGAGTGCTTCTTGCTCACCATACATATCTCGATAAGCATAGCCACGATTGGAATAAGCCAGTGCAAAATCTGGTTGAAGTGCGATTGCCTTATTGTAGTCAGCAATCGCACTCGAATAATCTTGAGCTAAATAATGTAAAAAGCCCCGGCGGTAGTAAGCAATTGCCAATTTTGGATCGATCGAGATCGCGCGGGTGTAGTCTCTCATCGCATCCTGGTCGTCACCTAGTTTATAGTAAGCTACCCCGCGACAACAGATAGCTAGGGCATTGCTCGGATCGATCCCAATAGCTTCGGTATATTCTGTCAATGCTCCCAGATAGTCGCGATTTTTATACTTTGCATTAGCTGAAGCCAGGATATCGGTAGCGATTGGCTCTCTCATAGCATAGGTAGACTGTGACATATTTGTGTGATAGCTGCTGACTATTTGAATCTCGATCGACAGAGTTTGTATTAACAACCATAACCTCTACAAATCACAGCTAATAGGGATCGAATCACAAATCGATCTCGAATTTATCACCAGAGACAAGCAGGATCGCGATCGACACTAAATTAATTATTTAATACCGATCCCAATCTCTAGCCGCACATCAAAATCGATCTTACCTATTACCTTTTACCTCTTACCTCAAAACAATCGCCCTAATTCAAAAAAATTGGTATGACTTATCGCAATCCCACCCCGACAGTAGACATTATTATCGAATTAATCGATCGACCCCATCGTCCCATTATCGCGATCGAACGGCTCAATCCGCCTCATGGCTGGGCATTACCTGGCGGGTTTGTAGATTATGGAGAGTCATTAGAATCCGCCGCAGTCAGAGAAGCCAAAGAAGAAATCGGCTTAGATGTAAAATTGATCGAACAATTTCATTTGTATTCAGCACCCGATCGCGATCCTCGGCAGCATACGATTAGTCTAGTATTTATCGCTACAGCAACCGGAGAACCGATCGCGCAAGATGATGCCAAGAGTGTCGGCATCTTTGCACCGTGGGAAATTCCGTCGCAATTATGTTTCGATCACGGCCAAATTCTTCAGGATTATCTAAGATATCGCCACTATCAAATCCGCCCAGGAATTAGGTCGTAGGGTGCGTTACTCCGCAGGAAAACGCACCAACACATTCACAAAATGAGTAAAATTAGAAAAGTCCCACACTATCAGGCTGACTAATGAGTACTGCGACAATACCCCAACTGAGCGACTTACTCGAAGGTATCGATCTCCCCGTCGATTGGCTGGGACTGCGGAAAGTGCGGGAAGTCTCGATCGCCCGATCGGCGCGAGACGGAATGCCCCAAAATAATAGTACGACCATTAGTGAAGGTGTGATGGTCGAAGTCCTGGTGAATGGGCAAATCGGCTATGGTGCTACCAATATTGTCACCCCGACGGGTATTCAATCTGCCGCCACTGCTGCTTATCACCAAGCACTAGCCGCCAGCGCATATCGGATCTACCCGATCGCGATCGCCCAGCGACCCAAGGTAGTCGGGCAATACGTCTCCCCGACCCTCCAACCATTTAATAGCCTGACTCCTGGCGAAATTAGCGACCAACTGAGCAAGATTTGTCATACGCTCAAAGTCGGTGAAAAGATCGTCCAAACTAGTGCCACGATTATTACTCGCGAAATCGAAAGCTGGTTTGTTAGTAGCAATGGTTCCGATGTCTATCAGAAATTCTTGTTAATGACCACAGACTATGCCGCCACCGCCCAGGATGGCGCGCTCATCCAGCATCGGAGCGATCGCGGCGGACTGGCAAAATGCTATCAGGGCGGCATGGAATACTTTCTCACGCCCGATCTGTGGGCGCGGGTGCAACAAGTCGGCGAACAGGCTGTAGAATTGCTGACGGCGATCGAATGTCCGACAGAGACAACCACACTCGTCCTCGCACCGGATCAATTACTATTGCAAATCCATGAAAGTGTCGGACATCCGCTGGAATTAGACCGGATTTTAGGTGATGAACGCAACTATGCGGGCGGTAGTTTTGTCAAACCCGAAGATTTTGGCAATCTCGTCTACGGTTCAACCTTGATGAATATTACCTTCGATCCGACCGTCTCGGGAGAATTTGCCAGCTACAGTTTCGATGATATCGGTGCTAGTGCGACGCGGGAATATATCATCCGCGATGGCGTACTCGAACGTGGCTTAGGCAGCTTGGAAAGCCAAGCGCGACTGGATCTGCCGGGAGTCGCTTGCAGCCGCGCCTGTAGCTGGAATCGTCCGCCGATCGACCGGATGGCAAATATCAACCTCGAACCGGGCGATAAAAGCTTTGATGACATTATCGGTGGGATCGATCGAGGCATCTATATGGAATCCAATCGCTCGTGGTCGATCGACGATCGTCGCCACAAATTCCAGTTTAGCTGTGAGTACGCCAAACTGATCGAAAATGGCAAATTGACTCAAACAGTCCGCAACCCCAATTATCGCGGCGTCACGCCCCAATTCTGGGGCAATCTGGCTCAAATCGGCAACGCCAACACCTGGGAAATGTACGGTTCTCCGTTCTGCGGTAAAGGCGAACCCAATCAAATCGTCTGGGTGGGGCACGGCGCACCCGTTGCCGCCTTTACCGATATCGAAATCTTTGGTGGGGATTAACACCCTAGAATCTGAGGTGGGCAACACCTAAAATATGAACAGGAATATTCAAGGGAAATTATGACCGATCGACTGATTCGAGCAACAGCAGCAGGTGGCAAAATTCGAGCAGTAGGGGCAATTACCACCACCCTCACCGAAACAGCTAGAGTGCGTCATCGGCTCTCAGCCGTGTCTACAGACGCCTTGGGACGCGCGATGACGGCGGCATTATTGCTGACATCCGGCATGAAAGTCAAATTTGGTCGCGTCAATCTCCGACTCAAAGGCAACGGCCCGATGGGTGGATTGATGGTCGATGCTGGCGTCGATGGGACTGTTAGAGGCTATGTCAATCATCCCCATATCGAAGTACCGCTCAACGCTGCTGGTAAACTAGACGTGGGCGGCGCGATCGGGAGTGAAGGTTTTGTCTACGTCTTTCGGGATCTGGGTTACGGTCGTCCCTACTCTAGTACTGTCGAGCTAGTCTCTGGCGAAGTCGGCGACGATGTTGCCAACTATCTATTTAGCTCCGAGCAAACGCCGTCAGCGTTGGTATTAGGCGTCTCGATGAATAGTCAAAGTGTGCAATCCGCTGGCGGAATCTTGATTCAAGTTCTACCTAAAGCCGCACAAGATGAGTCATTAGTAGAACTATTAGAATCGCGAGTCAGCAGTTTGCAAGGCTTCACACCCTTACTACAATCTGGCAAAGAGCTACCAGAGATTCTAGAGGAGCTATTAGGCGATTTGGATCTGAAAATATTTCCAGACGAGAAGGAACTAAAATTTGACTGTCCTTGCTCGGAGCAACGGATGCTCGGCGCACTAAAGCTACTCGGGACTGATGAACTCGAAGACATGATTGCTACCGACAAGGGTGCTGAAGCTACTTGTGATTTTTGTGGAGAAGTCTATCACGTCGGCGAGGATAAGCTTGCCCAATTAGTAGGTGAATTACAGTTACAAAGTTAATTAGTAAGTTATGAGAAATAAGGGAGGGGCAATTTATAAATTGCCCCTCCCTTAATGCTATGGTGACTGAGGATGCGCGCGTCACGGAGCGGTGCATCGAACGGGAGGTTTCCTAAGATAACCTCAGTTCGGGATAAGCAAAGTCAGTTTGCTTCGCTTAGACACCGCCCTGAACTGGAAGTTCGGTGCTCATAGCTCAAGTTCTCTGAAGAGAACTACCAAATTAATTAGTTCGTTAAAACGAACTTTTGCTATTAGCCCCAAATTCATTTGAGGGCGGTGCAGAAACGGAGCTAGGAGTCATTGAGCGGCAATCCTTATCCCGAACTGACGTTAAGATAGGGGAAGTCTTCAAGGATTGTCGCATCCTAAAGCTAGGATCGCACTATTAAACACCGCACTGGCTCGCATTGCCCGAATCGCCTTCTCTGCGTCAGGATGATAGTAACCACCCAGATCGATCGACTTACCTTGCGAATCATTTAGCTCAGCAACGATCGCAGTTTCATGTTCTTGCAATTGTTGTGCTAACTTCCCAAATGCTGTCTTCAATTCGGGGTTTTTCTCTTGTGCTGCCAACTCCTGCGCCCAATACATTGCCAGATAAAAATGACTGCCGCGATTGTCTAATTCGTGGACTTTGGCTGCTGGAGATTTGCCATTATCTAAATACTTACCATTAGCTCGATCGAGTGTTTCGGCTAAGATTAGTGCATCGGGATTATTTGTTTTCTGTCCCAAATCTTCTAAGGCAACTGCTAGAGCTAAAAATTCACCCAGCGAATCCCAGCGCAGATGTCCTTCCTCTACAAATTGCTGGACGTGTTTGGGTGCCGAACCACCCGCACCTGTCTCAAATAAGCCGCCACCAGCGAGTAAGGGGACGATCGAGAGCATTTTAGAACTGGTACCTAGTTCGAGAATCGGGAATAAATCGGTGAGATAATCCCGCAACACATTTCCCGTCACGGAAATAACATTTTTACCCGCTTTAATTTGTTGGCATGTAAATCGCATCGCTGCTACTGGAGAAAGAATCTGAATATCCAATCCCGTCGTGTCTTGGTGGGTTAAATACTCCGTCACCTTGGCAATAATATTCGCATCGTGAGCGCGATCTGGATCCAACCAGAAAATCGTCGGGCAACCCGTCGCGCTGGCGCGATTTACTGCTAGTTTTACCCAATCTTGAATCGGTAAATCCTTCGTCTGACACATCCGCCAGATATCGCCCTGCTCGACTTGATGTTCCATTAATGTCTCACCAGCGGCAGTTAACACCCGCACCACCCCATCAAAGGGGATTTCAA
>NZ_JANLWO010000341.1:0-3202 GCF_031364565.1 Chamaesiphon sp. OTE_20_metabat_361 | reverse complement strand
GACACCTTGTATCGTGACTGCTGTCGGTGATTCAGCGCTGCTCGTCGGCGACACTGGCTGGGTCGTGCCACCGAGTCATCCGGCAGAATTGGCAACTGCGATCTCTCAAGCTATTGACGCTCGCGCGTCTGGTTCGACCTGGACTCACAGACAAGCCAACTGTCGCCAGCGAATTGAATCGAACTTCAACTTACAAAGTATGGTGCAAGGGTACAACAGCGTTTGGCATAATGCGGTTTCATAGTCATAACCCGTCGGCAACGGCGGGGCTGACACCAAATCTTTGTTTGTGCAACCTGCGAATCTCAGCCCTCACCCCCAACCCCTCTGTCTTGTCTCGCTGCTTGGTTGCGCTAAACCTGGAGGAAACCTCCAGAGCGCGCATCCGCAAACCCTCGGGGAACCCGAGGAGCGCGAGCCGCTCCCACGCTTGGGAGCGGCGATTTTATTCGGGGATTCCCCCCGAATAAAAAAGCGGATTGATTTTCGGTCGGGTTTCCCGACCATGAAAATCAACCAAGCAACGACAAGACAGAGGGGAGCCAGAGCCGCAGGATCTGGCGGGGTGAGGGCGAAGGGCTTGTGCTAGCAAAAGAAGTCTTTGCAAAGCAGACTTGGGATGAGTTGTCTCGATCGATTAGCAAGACAACTTAAACTGTGATAACCGATCGATAATCGCACAGCGCCAGATAGTCATCTACCGCACGCTCGGCAGAAAAATATCGACCCCGCTCGATCGACGCCGATTTACTCATTGGTACTTCCAGCGTTTGCAGCATAGCATCTGCTAGGGCGCTAGCATCGGCGATCGGTACCAATAACCCATACTTACCATCAGCTAAGATTTCTTGCGGCCCTGACGGACAATCGGTAGCCACCACCGCGCAACCACAAGCCATCGCTTCGATCAGTACGGTTGGCAATCCTTCCCAGCGGGATGAGAGTACAAACGTCGTCGCTTTGGACATATAAGCATAGGGATTTGGCACGAAACCGGGCAGAGATACATCCGCACCGATGCCTAGTTCGGCGATTTGGGCTTCGAGCGCACTGCGATTTTCACCCTCACCCAAAATTAGCAACCGCGCGGCGTGACGTTGGCGGACTAGTGCAAACGCGGCAAGCAAGTTGGCAAAATCTTTCTGCGGTGACAATCTGCCGACTGCTAAAAACACTGGGGGACTGTCGGGGGCAAACCAAGGGTGTTCCACAAGTGCCTGCGCCTTGGCAATCAGTTCGCGATCGACAACCGGATTGTAGACGGTTTTAACGGTTCCGGGCGAGAAATTTAGTTGGGTATCTAGATCTTCAGCGACACCTTGAGACACGCCGACGATCGCATCAGCACGCGGATACAGTAACTTCATGATTGGCGGCAAAAATTTACTGCGCCGCAATCTGGACTTACTTGCCGAGAGGGTATCATGCTCTACTACTACTAACTTCGTCTTACTCCGTGCCAGCTCTTTCGCCAAGATCGCCGCAATGTTGGCATGATTCATATGCGAAACTAGTGCCAACGGCTGAAATTCGCGCAGGTATCGAGCCAAAGCTGGAATTGCCTTAGTTACCCGCCCCGTCCCTAAGTTTACCAGTCGGACGCGCTCTGGTACCTGGTCTAAATAAGGCCCCTCTGTAGCGGCGACAACTAGATCTAGCAAGAGTCCGTCGCGTTCGAGCATCCCAGTGAGCAAGTTGAGGGCGACGCGTTCGGCACCACCGCCTGCAAGGTTGGGCAGAAAAAAAGCGATTCTTTGTTCTAACATAAATACTCCACGAGCGATCTATTAATAATTCCCACAGCCGGATGATTCGTTCGCGGCTAAATATTCTAAGTAAGTAGGTGCGATTATTTATAAAACAGGTTATGCCTGAAACCTGGTTGGTGGGCAGTGCCCACCCTACTGGCTCGACACTGGCTCGACATGACTAAAAATGTGGGTAAAGCGATCGTCAAACATATTACTAGTTGTATTTTTCAGCGTTCTGAATGCCCACAGTTTTAGTCGTGTCGTCCCACTACTGGAACTGAAACTATCCCCTACCCCCTATTCCCTTCTTGTTACTGGCTCTGTTGCTGTTAAAATTTCAGTTAACTTTTGTTTGTGTTCTTGACGGATCGTGCGCAGTTGCGCTTTCTGCTGTGGCGAAAGATTCAAACTGTGCCAACCCTGCTCGATCGCCTGACGGTGGCGGTGTCTGGCTTGGTTTTGAGCTTGTTGTGCGGGGGTGAGGATCGCGTTCATCTCGTGCCGTTCGTCGTGCCACAACTGACTAACTCTAGCTCTTTGCTCGCTAGTTAACTGGAGGTACTGGATCTTTGCCAGCGATATCCCCTGTTGCCAGCCCGCGATCGCGTCTAATTTAGCTGCTTGGATGGGGGTGAGGATCGCCTGAAATCGCTGCATATAGGCTTGCCGAATGGCTCTGAGTTCGGCTTGACGATCGAGTCCTAATTCATCACTATTGAGGCTGGGTGGTGGCGATTGACGGTGCTGTTGGATCTGGTGAAATACTTGCTGTTGCTCGGGCGTGAGGACGGCATTAATCCGATCGATCTTCGATTGATTTAGTTCGGCAATTTGGGCTGGGCGATCGAGATCCAGACTGAGATTATCGACTCGTTTGAGGTTGCGGAGTACAAAGAGCGCTAAAAACCCAAATGAGAACATGTAGACAAAACTAGTCGATAAGGCAATGCCCGCAACTCCCAGCCACTGCATGAACAGGTAATTTAAACCGATATTGATAACCAGATTAAAAGCCGAACCGACGATCAAGATTTGATTTTTACGCATGGCGGAAATCAACCGCACCACCAGCATACAACCGATATAAAAGGGAATCTGGATCGCGAAGCAACTTTGGATTTGGGCGACGAGCTGGGTATCAGCGGCGGTAAAAGAACCTCGTTGCAATAGCACTCGCACGAGCGGCTCGGAAAATAAGACGATTGCTCCAGTTAACGGGATGCTCGCCCCAAAAATCAGCAGTAAATAGTGTCTGAGTGAGTGACGGATGCTTTGCCAATCATCACTGGCCACCATTTTAGAAAAATAGGGCATCACTGCCGTACTCAATGCCGTGCTCGCGATAATAATCGGTAGCGTCACCATCCGGCTGCCATATTTTTCTAAAATGGTGGCCAGTGATGATTGGCAAAGCATCCGTCACTCACTCAGACACTATTTACTGCTGATTT
>NZ_JANLWO010000334.1:0-1889 GCF_031364565.1 Chamaesiphon sp. OTE_20_metabat_361 | reverse complement strand
ATCGAAAATGGCATCCTCAAGAATTTTATCGCCGATCGAGCCGGATCGATCCGCACCGGGCATCCGCGTACGGGGAGCGGACGCCGCAATAGCTACGCGTATGCCGCCGCCAGCCGGATGCGGAATACCTACATCGCTCCTGGCGAACATCATGTAGACGATCTATTTAACTCGATCGAGAAGGGCATCTATTGTAAGAAAATGGGTGGCGGTAGCGTCGGTGCTACCGGACAGTTTAACTTCGCCGTCGATGAAGCCTATCTGATCGAAAATGGCAAAATTACCAAGCCACTCAAGGGGGCGACGCTCATTGGTGAAGCCAAAGAAATCATGAATAAGATTTCGATGTGTTCGGCAGATTTAGGTTTGGCGGCGGGTTTTTGTGGTTCGGTAAGTGGCAGTATTTATGTAACTGTCGGACAGCCACATATTAAGGTCGATTCGATTACCGTCGGCGGACGTTAGGATCTGTAGGGGCGGGTTTATGCTAAAAGTTTTTGTTATTACAAATGATGGAAGAACAAACCCGCCTTCTCCTACAAGATATGTAGGGTGGGCAATGCCCACCGCATCAATTTCGATAGTAGTTAATATCTCATATTTATTAATACAAATCATCGGAATTAAGTCAAAATCTATGTGGGCAATGCCACCCTACATTTTTTCTATTATTGATGAGTAACACACGAACTCAAGATTTAGTAGAAACAAAAGTAACATACACATTAGAAGTCAATGGCGAGTTTTTTCTAATCAAAAACGTACCCGCCTGCGTTGATTTAGATACTGGGGCGCAATTTTTCGCACCAAATACCGTAAAACGCATCCAGGAAATTATCCTCGATCGCGAGAGTCCGATTCGATTCGATCGAACTCCAGTATATGAATTTGCTGCTTAACAATAATGCTATTTTGGCAGAAATCATAAATTAATAACTCATAATTCATAATCTCCAATGTCCTTAAATATTCAACAAGTCTCAGCCTCCGCTCGTCAAATTGCCACCAAACTCGGCATTTCTAAATTCGATTTATCTGGCTCGACTACCGATAGCGTCAGCGTACAGGTCGATCGCGGCGAACAAAAACAAGTCAAAGCTTCCAATCGATCGGGCATTACCGTTAGAGTTTGGAATCAAGATAATACCGTTGGGATTACTAGTACCACTGATGTCGATGATATTGGATTGGAACTTGCGCTAAAGAGTGCTTATGAAGCAAGCTTTTTTGGGATTAAAGAACACGCACCTGACTTTAGTCCAGAAGCAACTGCGCCAATTGCCGATGTCCAGATTGAAGTGGGTAAAACTGCGACAGTACCGCAACTAATCGAGAGCTTAATCGATGCCGAACAAAAATTACTAGCGAAACATAAAGCGATCGAAAGTGTACCCTACAATGGACTGTCTCAGCAATCTGTAGACCAATTTTATCTTAATAGTGATGGGGCGGTACGCAGCGATTCGCGTTCTTATACTTCACTGTACTTATACACCAAAACCGAACAAGAAGGCAAAAAGCCTCGCAGCGCGGGAGCCTTTGAACTCAGTCATAGTTTTGCTAAATTAGACGTTCAAAAGTGTATTGATGAAGCTGCCGAAAAAACAATCAGTCATCTCGACTACCAAAAAGTACCATCGGGGAAATATACGATCGTCTTTTCACCCGAAGCTTTTTTAAGTCTCATGGGTGCCTTCTCAAATTTATTTAACGCCCAAAATATTCTGGACAATCAGAGCTTATCGACGCCAGAATCTCTGGGCACTCAGATTGCTTCACCCTTATTATCTGTCGCTGATGACGCCCTGCATCCTAGCAATATCGGGATTGAAACCTTCGACGGGGAAGGTACGCCAACCCGCCGACTTAACTTAATCGATAAAGGTGTG
>NZ_JANLWO010000303.1:0-2747 GCF_031364565.1 Chamaesiphon sp. OTE_20_metabat_361 | reverse complement strand
CGATCGTACTACGTCAGGAATCTCAATCAACCGTTCTTGGCTTACTACCTGCTCGATGAGGCTCATCGGAAACAGGGGTGCTAAGTCAGCGGGGGAGATCGGTTGTCCGGTACCAGGATTGAGAATTGGTGGTAATGGTGTGGGTAAATCTGCTTGGATGTTGTACCAAGCGGTAGGCATTTGGTTTTCGGTCAGGAGGTATTTGATTTGGTTCATGATTTTATGTTTGGTAGAGATTGAAAGTCTTAGTCTCTGCTCAAGGTGATTTTAGTTTGATTTTGAGCCAATACTGGTTGACCTGTCTGCGCCACTTGTTCGACAATATCAGCCGCTCGACTCACTCCCCCAGCACGACGAATTGCTGCTTGTAATCTTACTGCATTCTGTTTGTAATAATCTTCCTTTAATACTTTCTTTACTGCTGTCCGTAGTCTGGAACTAGTCAACTTACCGAGAGTTATCACTTCGCCCGTACCCGTCCAAGCGATCCGCGCTGCCACCCCTGGCTGGTCGTTGGCGATCGGAATTGCCACCATCGGCACCCCATTACTCAAAGATTCTAATGCCGTATTCATGCCCGCGTGAGTGATAGTCAGAGCAGCTTTTTGCAGTAGTTCTAGCTGCGGTGCATAGCCCACAACCAGGGGAGAACCAGGTAAATCTGGCAGGGATGCTGGATTACTGCCGCCACCGAGGGCAATCACTAATTGAGCATCAACGCACAACACACGGTAACATAAGGCAAATTCAAAAAATCTGCTACCGTACTACCACCAGACGAAGTTTGATCTACCAGTAATACTCCAACTCCTGCGGCTGAAATCGCTTGTGGAGCTTCATCTAGGAGTATGGTTGTCGATCGCCGGAACATCGTCACGATTTGTTTAAAAGCAGCTAGACCACTCAATTCGCCCAATTTAGTGTTAGCTGCTGCTGAAGCTCCAGCGGGAAATTGGGCTTCACCAATCGCCCAAAATTCCAGTCCGGCAGCTAGGGTTTGCGGTCGAGCGTCGAGAATACCAAAGAGGGTCACGCGATGACCGCGCCGTTTCAGCTCGTGTCCCAATGTCGTCATAGGATTGAGGTGTCCCGTGAGGGCGGGACAGATGATACCAAAATGAGTCATGCACGGCTTCCGGTATTTGTAGGTCAGGATATTTCAATCTATTTCTGGGATAAATCTTGAAGAAACTGCGGGGGCGATCGATGATTGACCAAATATCCAGGGTGGCTAAAATAGCCTAACGCGCAAGCGCACCCCCAAGGGTGGTCGAAACTAGCGGAATGTGGAATCAAACATTAGGATTGTTGGATTTTATTCCTCAACGCAACCCAAAGGGTAAAATCTCATTAGCTCTGAGTAATGTTTAGAGGAATATCTTGCAGATATTTGCCCATACTCTGTAGTATTTCTTCTAAATTTGGGAATGCTACTAGATGGATATCGATCGGAGCAAATTTATGTTGATGAAGGGCTTAGGTTGCGTGGTAATTTTGCTAGGGCTTGTTTCCTTTTCAAATTTTGCTGAAGCTGGGTACAGGCTACAGAGATCGGGACAAGAGTTAACCGAGCTTAAATCTCAGGGTGGAAATACGGTGGCGGAGGCTTACTACCAAGAAGTGGGTCGATCGCAAATAGGGCAAGGTAGTGCAGCTTCTGGAATGGCAATGTTAACGTTGATGATTTCTATCGGGTGGGGTGGATCGATGATTGCAAAGAAAAAGGAATCAAAACTTTAAACAATTAGCGGAATGTGGGTTTGAAGGTAGAATCGATCGCTTTTTGGAAGATGCAGATCGCTGCTTCAAGTTCTCTGTGCCCTGCCAAACCAGGTAAAGATCGAAGGTGCGCCTCGGAAACACCACAACGCTAGAGAACGTGCAATATTCAAAATTTCTCGAATATCTTCCTGACTATTAGGGGAGTTAATGTTAATAGTTGAGCAATCAGACAAAAGTTGAATAGTACAGCGATTCTCCAAGGAGAGGCTCCGCCAACGCCAGAAATCCTTTTTGAATCCAGCGTTCAGATAATTGAGTTCGATCGGATTGAAGATCTATCATCGCGACCGAGATTATTGCTAAACATAAGTTTGAGAGAAGCGTGTAGAGCTTTTTTGATATTCAATTATTTAAAAAGCTCCACAGACCAATGAATTTTGCTATTTTGCTCCGACTGGAGCGGGGATCGTCTGCTGCATAAATAACATCGCCTTCTCGACCAACTCTGCTCCCGCTTTTTCCGGCGATCCGGTATCAAATGGCGGAGCAGGATCGTACTCCAGCAATAGTTGCGTAATCTTGGCGATTTCTTCACCAAACAGGATGCTAGCGATCGTCAAACCAAAATCGATACCTGCCGTCACGCCACCACCACTAATCCGATTGCGATTCTCCATAGGAGAGGCTTCGCCAACGACCACAACCCGCTCGGTGCCAACTTCCACACCCAATGCCGCAAGTTGAGGGCGTGCTGCCCAATGAGTAGCCGCTCGATAGCCTTCAAGCAATCCAGCCTTCGCCAGAAACTGCGATCCGCCGCAGACAGAAGTGATAAATTTAGCGGTACTGCCTTGGTTGCGTAAAAATGCCAATAGCTCTCGATTGTCTTCTACAGCCGCCTGTCCGCTGCCGCCACCGATACAGATAATATCCAAGCGGGGGCAATTGTCAAAAGTCGTATCGGGTAAAACCATCATGCCATCGTCAGTTTTGACTGGCTCTAGCGTTTTCCAAATCCGATGAAT
>NZ_JANLWO010000302.1:0-9080 GCF_031364565.1 Chamaesiphon sp. OTE_20_metabat_361 | reverse complement strand
CTTCATCGGCAACAAACGCAACGTCAAACTGTTGCTCAAAGAATTACTACCGTGGATGGTCGAGCATAAGTATCCTTTCTCCTTTGCAACTGAAGCCTCTGTAGACTTGGCAAACGACCAAGAACTGATGGATATGATGGTGCAGTGCAACTTCGGTTCCGTGTTCCTCGGCATCGAAACTCCCGATGAGGAAAGTCTCGCACTGACTCAAAAACACCAAAATACCCGCAGTTCCCTCAGCGAAGCCGTCGAACGCATTGCTAAATCCGGGATGCGCGTCATGGCTGGATTTATTATCGGCTTCGACGGTGAGAAAACAGGTGCCGGACAGCGCATCGTCAAATTTGTCGAACAGACAAATATCCCCACCGCTGTATTTAGTATGCTTCAGGCATTACCCGATACCGCACTATCCCATCGACTAGCCAAAGAAGGTCGCCTGCGCGGTACAGCAGATGGCAACATCAACCAAACCACGTTGATGAACTTCGTCCCCACCCGTCCGCTCGAAGAAATCGCCATCGAGTACATGGATGCCTTCGATGAATTATACGAGCCATCGAAATTCCTCGATCGCACCTACCGCCACTACCTAACCCTCGGCGAAGCCACCTATCCATACAAAGGTGAAGGTCGCAAGAAAGAGTTTAGTTGGATGGTGATTCGCGCCCTCCTGATCATCTGCTGGCGACAAGGCGTAGTTCGCTCTACTCGTTGGCAGTTCTGGAGCAACCTCTGGAGCATGTACAAGCTCAATCCAGGTGGGGTTAGCAGTTATTTGGTTACTTGTGCCCAAATCGAACACTTCTTGGAGTACAGAGGCATTGTCCGCCGGGAGATCGGATCTCAATTGGCAGACTTCCTCGCCGAGGAAGCCAGAATCAAAGCCGCAGCGATAGAAGTAGAAAAAGTTGAAGCAGTGGCTGAAACGGTTGCCTAAATAGCAAATATCACGCTCTAAAAAACCTGGGTAGGGGTAATGTCTTGTTTCGCTAAACCGTCGGGAAACAAAGGCGTGCGCGAACCGCTTCATGAATTACCCCTACCCAGGTTTTTTAAGATATCGCGTAGTCCCAGTAGGGTGGGCACTGCCCACCAGCTAGGTTTCAGCTAAAATTGTAGGGTCGATCGCACATTGACTTCGCTCGACTTAATCGTTAGCGTAGCCGCGCCGAGAGGTAATCGTTAAATTTAGTTAATCTAAGTTTCGAGATCGATCGTCGAACATCGATCGTCGATAACCTTGCGATGCTCGGTTGCTTTGATTCGTCGATCGACTCAATCGATCGTCAATTTTGACTCAACCAAGCTTCTAAATCGGCACTCGAATTAAAATCTAATAGAGCCTCACCAAGAGATTCTACATTTTCGATCGAGAGCGCAGAAACCTTACTTTGAAGCTGTGACGAGAGATTTCCTAACTTGCGATTAAGCTGCCTGAGTATTAATGCTCTTTCTCGCTGTAATCCAATTTCTCGTTCCTCAGCTTTACCCTCAGCCTTAGCTTCCTGATAAACTCGCGTCTGTTGTAACTCAATCCCCAACATCACATTCACCTCATCCCGACTTAATGAATTAAACTTATAAACCACGATCTTGGTTATCATCTCGATTATATCTCGGTCGCCACCAGAACGTGCGATTGCCCTTCTTGCTTCAGTTTTTGCTGCATTCCCCTCCAACGTCGTCAGCACCATCAACCCAACACCACTCGGCAACTCTTCGATTTCACCCAACTCATCCAGAAACACCCGCAGGATACGTCCGCTAGCCAACAACTCTCTCACCATGCCAGTATCAGATTGTTCGATACTTCTACTGGGATAGATCGCTACTGCTTGCCAATCAGAAAGTCGCTCGCGATTTCGGTAAACATAAATGCCAATCTCGCTCACCATTCGCTGCTTGGTGAAACGCACGCTGAGGAGACCTCAGCGCGATTTCATCCGCTCATATAGCATTTCATCTTTTTGAAACTGCGCCTCGCAGAAATAGACAATTCCAGAGCGATCTGGTGGCACAAATACCCCATCCATTCTAAAAGCAGTTTCCTTCACCTCAACTGCTTCAAACACATACTCATTTGCTCGTGCTGGTGGCTGTGGTAATAACTCAAATAACAGAGTAGGCGATTGCTGAAATAATTGCTAGAAGATCGTATCGCGGCGCATAAATATAGGTACATACTTATTGCTATTTTACCAGCCAATCGATCGACAGCACCATAATTAGCTAAGGCTAGCAATTACGACCTACTAAATCGTCAGATTAACACCGAAGATAGTCTCGAACAAATTGCATCTACCTACTTAATTATTTGAGTCATCTTCGACTACTTCCTGCTGTTTTGCTTGATATATTGCCCACATCTGGCGATAAGCTGCTTCCATATCTAGCGTAAACTGTTTGGCATTCCACACTGGAGCGGTTTGACGGTTCAATCTTAGTTTCTCTCGAACCTGCATTCTCAATTCACGATCGAGTCCCAATTTTACCCCCCACTCGACATATTCCTGGGCATTCCAAGCAATCCCCTCCTCAATTCCGGCATTGACCATGAATGTATAACTATTGCGCGCGGCAAATTGCTGTCCTACCTGCGTCACCATTGGGATACCCATCCACAGCGTTTCCAGTGTCGTGGTGGCACCATTGTAGGGGAAAGTGTCGAGTACGATATCGGCGATCGCCAGATTGGCACGGTGGGTATACTCATCAGCCACTTTCCCCAAGAACCGCAAGCGATCGAATTCTACACCTTCCTCAGCCGCAATTCGACCAAAAAATTCGCGCACGATTTGGGGATCTGTGTCGCCTTTAATTAGGAAATAACTATTAGGTACCGCTTTTAAAATGCGTAATTGCGAGCGAACCGTATCGGGATGGCGTTTGTGTCCGACTTGTCCGCTCCAATAAATAATGGCATCGTCAGGAATATTTAAATCCCGCCGTTTCAAAGTTGCGATGCCGATTTCAAAACCATTAACAGCTAGGTAGCTGTGCGGCAGTCGCCAAATCTTCTCTTGATAATACTCCTGAGCATTGTCCGGTAAAACGTAGCGATCGGCCATAAAATAATCGACAGTCGGCAAACCCGTCGCATCCCAACCCAGCCAACTTACTTGAACGGGAGCGGGCTTAGCCGCGAGAATTTTCGCAGTCAAATTTAAAGTCAAGCTATCGAGATCGACGAGAATATCGATCTCATCTGCCTGAATTCGATCGATAATTTCATCGACATTATCACCAAAACAATAACTTACATCCGCACGATCGCCAAACCATTGTTGATAAAATGGATCGTCAGGGTTTTGGTTGATACAATAGTTGAAGACTTGGAACTTCTCCCGATCGTAATACTGCCACAACCACCGACTCAGCCAACCAACAGAATGCTTTCTTAATGTCGATGCCAAGTAACCAATCCTGATAACTCCCGATCGTTTGGCTAGGGATGATGGGGCGATCGATTGGGCAAAGCCCACGCTGCGCGAACGATTGGGTAAACGATATTGAGTCGATTGAAGATATTTTTTAGCAATCTGATTTTGAAGCGATCGAAAATATTCAGGTCGATCGGTCACACAAGCAATAAAAACTGCCGCACCGATAACGAGATGACTGGTATTTGCAGGTAATAACTCGTCTTCTCGATCGACCAATTCTGACAGTAAGCGATAGTGTCGATCGATGATTCCATCGGCATTGAGCCAGTCGCCAGAAGTGAGGATAGCTCTGATGATTGTGTTGTTAGTAACGATCTTACTAATTAAATTACCGCACAGCTCGTAAGCACGATTGGCAATGTTAATAGCTTGCTGATAGTCGCGATCGTTACAATATAATTTCGACAGAGCGTTGAGAGTTGCAATATTGTCGGGCTGTACTGCTAAACACTTTTCTAAAGCTTCAATAAAAAATGCTTGACTGCCAAATTTATGCTCTAATGCCAATACTGCATCGACAACTATAGCGATCGATTCGTCCTGACATTTAGGCAAATAAATCAAACATTGCTCGATAAACTCACAAACTTCTGTCGATGGATAATATAATATTGCAGTTAGCAGATTTGCCAACAACTGGCGATCGAACTCCCGATTTTCTGCATCTCCTAAGATAGTCGCAGCATCGAGATCTGGTAAGGTTTCTGGGTCGAACCTCTCTAGCTTAATCTCTAATAAGATCGATCGGAATAAGTTATTTAGATGCGCGGCATCTACTTCACGTAAGTACTGACTAATCAGCCAAGCATTATCGAGACAGTTTAGAGTGAGTTTTTCGGTCGCGATCCGATCGAGCGTACTAGCTAGATCGTGAGTAAGAGCTTCTACATCTACCGAATCGTTCTCGAAGGGTGTCTGAAAAGTCAGATCGACAACCCAAACGCCCCCTAAATCCCCCAATTCTGGGGGACTTTCTATTCCGGTTCCCCCAGAATTGGGGGTTAGGGGGCTGATTCGGGACTTTTCAGACACCCTCTCAAAGGGAATAAACCAAGTTGCTTGAGCATCTATTTCCCGTTCTTGGAGAAGATAGGCGATGCCGAGATACCAATAATTGAGATGAGCTTCGTCACCACGATCGATTATCGTTTCATAATACTCGATCGTTTGGTCTAAGCGATCGGGATCGAACTGACGATCGATCGAGGATTGGGGTAGATGTAAAACCTGCATATAATTTAGTTATGATTGTAGCGATCGCTTGGATTAGATTGAGTTTCTGCTTGATATTTTGCCCACATTTCTCGATATGCTTGCTCCATATCGAGAGTAAATTGCTTGGCATTCCAAACTGGTGCAGTTTGTCGCCCCGCACGTAATTTTTCGCGAATTTCCATCCGGAGATTGGAATGTAAACCTAATTTAATTCCCCACTCGATATACTCATCCTGACTCCAAGCAATTCCTTCTTCAATTCCAGCATTCAGCATGAAGGTATAACTATTACGGGCGGAAAATTGTTTGCCAACTTGCGTCACCATTGGGATGCCCATCCATAGAGTTTCTAGTGTGGTTGTGGCTCCGTTGTAAGGGAAGGTATCGAGAACGATATCGGCGATCTCTAAATTGGCGCGGTGGATGTATTCAGTGGGTGCTTGAGGCAAAAATCGCAAACGATCGAAACTGACACCTTCTTCTTGAGCGATTCTGCCGAATAGGTTGCGAACGACAGTCGGATCGCTTTTGCCTTTAATTAATAGATAACTGTTTGGTACGGCAGCAACAATCTTCATCTGACAGCGAATATTATCGGGATGCCGTTTGAAACCAGCTTGAGAACTAAAGTAAATTATTGCATCTGCCGGAATATCTAAATCTTGGCGGCTGATATTCGGAATTCCCACCTCAAATCCTTCGACTCCGAGATAGGTTTGGGGCAATCGCCAGAGTTTTTCTTGATAATATTCCTGAGCATTTTCGGGCAGCACATAAGGATCGACAATAAAATAATCGATCGTTGGCAGTCCGCTAGCATCCCACCCCAGCCATGATACCTGAACTGGTGCTGGCTTCTCCGCCATGACCATACAGGTACGATCGAAAGTTATGCTATCCAAATCGATCAGAATATCTATTTCATCTGCCCGAATCTGAGCGGTAACTTCTCGATCGTCATACCCAAAATAGACAGTATGGTCTACTTTATCTCGAAACCAATGATGATTGAAGTTATTTTCTGCGCTCGTATTCACACAATAAAGAAATATCTCAAAAGACTCTCGATCGTGATGATGGATGAGCCAGCGACAGAGCCATCCAACAGAATGATTTTTCAAAGTAGCAGCTACATAGCCAATACGTAAACGTCTATTTGAATTAGTAGATCGGGAACTACTAGCTTGAATAATATTTGTCGATCTAATATTCTGCGGATAAATAGCTGCAACTTGATTTTGCAATAATCTAGTATGACAAGGATCGTCTTTTAGATAAGGCAAGAAAAAAGATGTGAGGATCAGATGTCGATCGAGTTCGCGATCTAAATCGGTCGGATTTAGAGCGATAATTTCTGCTAGCAGTCGAGCATGGATATCAGATTTCACTTGAGTTCTTTCCCAATCTCCAGCACTAAAACATGCTCTTTGAGCCATAAAACTTCCAAACAATCGATCTCTGCTGCTAGATGCTAACTGATAATAATTTTCTGCCGCCGCTATTGCAGGCGGATAATTATCTACTTTGCAATGAACGTAGCTTAAGAATTGCAATATAGATAAAGTATTGGGCTGAATCCGATCGCACATTTCTACTAGTGCAGTCACAAAATCATATAGGTATAGACGATCGATCAGTCCGTGGGCGATCGCTAGTAACTTGTCTATAATTGCTAATCGCTTGGAGCCAGTTAGTAGTAGGCAAGATTCAATTAGATCTAGACCCAGATCCATCCGAATAATCATTAATGACTCCAATACTCGATCGAGCAGATCGTCATCGATACTGCCAGGTGAAAGCGTCTTCACTAGATCCAATACTTGCCACTCAATCAGCAAGTCTGGAGTGAGTCGATCGGTCATGTATCCTAAATATATTGCCTGGAATATATTTTCAATAAAGTTGGGTGCTAAAGCTTGAATATGCTGGCGTAGCGACCAAGATTTTTCTAGTTCTGAAATTTCTGCTTGCTTTAGAGCTTCGCGATCTAGAGCATCAATTAACTGGGTACTTAAATCGTCGATCGTATCTGGATCGGCAGTTGAAATGGGGATAAACCATGCTGCGCGAGCATCATCTTCTCTACCTGCGAATAAATAAGCGATTCCTAGCTGCCAATAATTACTTACGATCGCCTCGTCTCGATCGATGGCATGTTCGTAAAAATCAATGGCATTCTCAGGGGATGCGAACAATGAGAGTGAAGGTATAGATGCGATTGTCTGCATTAGCTCGACATTGATAAAGAAGAAATTCTTTCTCAATGTAGCTAATTATCAAGCTAGAACGAATCGAGGTATTTACCCAATAATATTTGTCAAGCCGGAGATCTCACAGTAAATTTACTGAGTCTTTTATAAAGCTCTAAATGCTCAGCTTTCTAGTATTAGCACCACAGGTGGGATCTGCGTTTGGAGCAAGACCAGGGTTGTCAGGAGCGGCGATACCAGTCGAAAGAGCTTCGCAAATGACAGTACCCACAATGTTCTGACCACTTCTTTGCAGGCGAGTAACCGCGCCAGTGAAGCCCTTGAGACCTGGATCTCTCGAAGTAATCACGATCCTGGCAGAATCAGAAGTGCCATCAGAAGAAATGGTGTAGCTGTAATTAGTTGTCGTACCAGTTGCAGGAGTACCAGCATCAGCTCTGACGCTGCTAATTGCTAAGATATCGAGGTCAGTAGTATAGGTTTGCTCTTGAGCGCGCCGAGCGATTTGTGCTTTGTTAATTGAATTGACGTTTTGTTTGCCTTCGGTTTGCTTAGCTTTAGCAGTCTCATTCAAGAACGCAGGCAAGGCGATTGCCGTCAAAATACCGATGATAACGATAACGACGAGTAATTCTACAAGCGTGAAACCTTTTTCGCTGTTGCGACGAGCGTTGAGGTGTTGGATAAATTTAGCTTTTAATTCGGTTCTCATTTTCAGTTACTCAACGAATTAAATAGTATATTTGTTCTAGCTACAAGCGAGGCAGTCAGATTAAAGCCGATCGTTATTATTAAAGGATCTCTATCTATCTCATCTTGCATCAGACTCACACTACAGATTCAATAACATCTTCAGAGGGTGTCTGAAAAACTGAGAGGATGTCTGGAAATACGGATGATATTTATACGACGATGGAGACGGCAGACAACATGCCTACCGTCAAGAAAGACCGCCATCGACACATAATGAATGGAGACGATGACAGATCTGGAGCGCGAGAGCCGACATAAGGCTCTAGATGCTGAGTTTTTTCAGACCATTACAAGCAGGGTCTGTATTGGCAGTAGTAGTAGGGGTGGCAGGAGTGGCAGTACCAGTCGAGGTAGCTTCACAAATGACAGTACCCATAATGTTCTGACCACTTCTTTGGATACGAGTAACCGCGCCAGTGAAGCCCTTGAGACCTGGATCTCTGGAAGCAACCAAGATCCTGGCAGAATCAGTAGCATCAGAAGAAAGGGTGTAGGTGTAATTAGTTGTTGTACCAACTTCAGGAGCACCAGCATTAGATCTGACGCTGCTAATTGCTAAGATATCGAGGTTAGTAGTATAGTTGTTTTCTTCGGCACGGAAAGCAATTTGTCCTTTGTTAATGGAATTGACGTTTTGCTTGGCTTCGGTTTGCTTAGCTTTAGAAGTTTCATTCAAGAACGTAGGCAAAGCGATCGCAGTTAAAATACCGATGATGACGATTACTACGAGTAATTCTACGAGCGTGAATCCTTTTTCGCTATTTTTGCGAGCAGTGAGGTGTTGAAGAAATTTAGCTTTTAGTTCGGTTCTCATTTTTAATATTTCCGGTTCGGGTTGGGGTATATGTTTAGCAGCTAATCGATACCGATCTAGCGAAATAATGCGATTAAATTTTCACAAAAAGCCGCTCGGTATCGTTGAATATATAGAGCGGCTTTTGATAAAATCATCGGGTCCCAGACCCGATGATTAGAAACTAAGATTAGTTACCTAATTGAGTGTAGTTAGCACCACAGGAAGCAGAAGTACCAGCAACTGGAGTCGGAGGTGTACCAAGACCAGGAGTATTTGCTTCGCACAGAATGCTGGCAATTACGCTTTGACCAGCGGGGTTATTGTAGCGATTATTACCACCGCTGTAACCTTTGAGTGCGCCATCATTGGCTTGAGCAGTCAGAGTCGCAGTGTCAGTAGCACCAACCAAGGCGTAGCTATAGTTGCTAGTACTTGCAGCACCAGCAGCACCAGTGAGCGTACCAGTAGCGAGCACATCGAAAGAAGTTGCAAATGCTTGCTTCTCAGAACGGAAAGCAGTTTGAGTCCGGTTGATTAAACCAATGTTTTGTTTAGCTTCAGTCTGTTTAGCTTTAGCACCTTGGTTGAGGAAGTTAGGTAAAGCGATTGCTGCTAAGATCCCGATGATGATAATTACAACTAAGAGTTCTACAAGTGTAA
>NZ_JANLWO010000281.1:0-5384 GCF_031364565.1 Chamaesiphon sp. OTE_20_metabat_361 | reverse complement strand
AATTATGATTATCGCATATTCAGCATCCAGAATCGGTTTGTGACACCATTGCTGTCACAAACCACAATATTTAGCATTTGTTTGGAAATGTCCAGCATCATTGATGGCAATTAGAGTGGTAAGACACCACTCTCGACGATGCCAAGTTTCTAACGAATTGACTCAGCTAGCAGCTAAAAGCCGCTAGTACATCATTTTCTTCTTTTTCTGCTGTTTGGCGGCTTGGACTTCTTTTTGCTTGTTTTTTTCGTAATCTAATTCTTTGAGTTTCCGGAGAATGCGGCTGAAGTACTCTTGTAAGTATGCTTCAAGCGTCCCAATTTCCTTGGGGTCGATCTCAAAAACTTGGTAGACTTCCGTCATGTCAGCGACGATCGGTTTTCCAGTTGCGAGGACTTCAGTAAAAGCGAGTCTGTCTGCGGAGTTCCAGCTCCACTCAAAAAACCGTAATGTTTGTCTGAGTACCCGAATCAGCCCGATCGGGATATTGGTCGTTTTCGCTTCTTTGCCAGACTGACGTTCGCAGAAATCAATTATTTCGCGACCGCTCCAAGCACGATTGCCCACGATCGGAAAGCTACGATTGTTAGTTGCGGGTACCGATAGTGCTTTGACGGCAAACTTGGCAACATCTTGAGTGTCCATGTACGCGATCGGCGATGCTTCACCAGTCATCCAGACAGGTTGTCCCTCCAGGGTGGGAATCGCAAATTGACCGACTAGTCCTTGCATGAAGCCAGCCGGACGGAGGATCGTATAATTTAGACCCGATTCTTTTAAAAATAGCTCGATACAGTGCTTGACTTCCATCAAGGGCACGTTTGGATAATTTTCTGCACCCAGAATCGAGAAGAAAATAAACTTTTCTACTTTGGCAGCCACCGCAGCTTGAATCAGGGCAATTTGTCCATCCCAATCGACTTGCTTGATACTTAACGCATCCGTCGCTCTGGCGGTAGCTGCATCGATTACCGTTGTCACACCTTCAAATGCTGGTGCCAGGGTGCTTGGATTGCAGATATTACCAACAACTAACTCGGCTCCCCACTCTTTGAGAAAAGCCGCCCTCCGCGTACTTCTGACCAAGCAACGGACTTGGTAGCCTTCATCCAAGGCGCGGCGAGCTATCTGTCTGCCCAAGGTACCCGTGGCACCAACAATCAATAATGTCATTTACTAAGAATAATTAAAAATTATTAAAGCTATTTTTCTAAATATTAGCAGAAAAGTCTCATGTTTGTTAACAAAAATTCACACAGTCGGGGTGAGGGCTAAGCTTAAACTCAAACCCGTTACCCCATCTTCCCGCCAAGGATTATTCCTCTTCTGGGCCTTGAATTTTGAGAAACAGAAATCCCAGGCTCAAACCCACTAAAATCAGGCTTGATGACAAGATTGCAGCATTGAAAATTTCACCAGCCATAGTTGGAGTACTCCTTGTGAATTATTAGACGATCGATTTACAACTACCCAGAATATATGGATCGTATAATGTATCGTAACAGGATCTTGGGGGTATTTGGCGATCGAGGGATTGGGAGACTGGGGGACTGGGTGACTAGGAAGGGAATAAAGCGTATTTCATGTCACTTCTACTTAAAGCCTAAAGCCTAAAGCCTAAAAGCTAAAGCCTAAAACCATTAGCAAAGCTGAAATGATTAGACTAATGAGTAGTCCTGTCCTGTGGCTACTTAGTTTGCGGGTCGATCGTATTCCAGCTTGAATTATGAGTAAACCGCGACTAGTTATTACGTTAGGCGATCCAGCCGGGATTGGGACAGAGGTAGTACTCAAGGCTCTAGCCGATCGATCTGCGGCAGATTTCGATCTGACTATCATTGGTAATCTGGAGTTATTAAATGACCGCTATCAGCACTTGCGCCAGCAGATGCCAGCGCAGATCGAGTTAGCCAATCCAGCGGACTTAAATATTATCGATGTGCCACTGTCCCAAGAGATTCGGGACGGGGTGAAAGTGGGACAGGGTAATGCGGCGAGTGGTGCGGCGGGTTTTGCATATCTGGATCTGGCGATCGATAGAACGTTGGCGGGAGAGTTTGAGGCGATCGTCACGGCTCCGATCGCCAAATCGGCATGGTTGGCAGCGGGACACCATTTTCCCGGTCAAACGGAATTACTCGCCCTCAAGGCGAAGGTAGACCGCTTTGGGATGATGTTTGTTGGTGTCTCCCCCCACACTGGTTGGACGTTGCGGGCGTTGTTGGCAACGACACATATCCCGGTGAGTGCTGTGTCGCAAGCGTTGACACCAGAGTTGCTGAGTTTGAAGTTGGGGTTGTTGGTGGAGTGTTTGCGGATAGATTTTGGACTAAAATCGGGGACGATCGCGATCGCGGGGCTAAATCCGCATAGTGGTGAGGGCGGACAGTTGGGGCTAGAGGAGGTGGAGTGGATGGATCGGTGGCTAGAGGGGGAGCGGGCAGCGTATCCAGAGTATCGGTTGGTGGGGTTATTACCGCCGGATACGATGTGGGTGAAGCCGGGACAGGCTTGGTTTGGGACGCACCCTCAGCCGCAAGCTGCGGATGGTTATTTGGCTCTATATCACGATCAGGGGTTAATCCCGGTGAAGTTGATGGCGTTCGATCGAGCGATTAATACGACGATCGGTTTACCATTTGTCAGGACTTCGCCGGATCATGGGACGGCGTTTGATATTGCGGGGTTGGGGGTGGCGGATGCGCGGAGTATGGGGGCGGCGATCGATCTGGCGGTGGAGTTGGTGGAAAGGCGATCTTTGAATGGTGCTGGCTCTGGATAATTGCTTGCTTAATTTCACTGCTTGTCACAAGCGATGCGCTATCTGTGGGGTTTCCCGAGGGTTTGGCGAAAAGTGTGTTAGCTACAAATCGATCGGTGCCGCAGCGCGAATCTGAATATCAGCTACAAATCGATCAGCGCCGCAGAGCGAATCTGAATATTCAGGTGGGAATGAATGTATTGGCGTAAGATCCGCTCGATGCGTCGCCACGCACCCGCCAGATCCAGATCCGAAATCGTATCGAGGGAGAATTTATCGATCGCGACATCTAACCTGTCGAGATTAGGATCGGATAAGTGCTGCAATAAGAGCAAATCCAATGCTGTGAGCCGATGAGTAACAGTCACACTCGGATCTTCAGCAGCAGCAGCGATCGCCACAGTACTACCAGATTCGATACTAAACCCAATTTGCCAGCCGAGCGTCGTAAAATTTGGCTCGATCGGCGCTCTGGTAATGCAACAATCATATACTTGCGGTGCGATCCCATCGAGTGCCAGCAGGTGAAAAATTCCCTGACACAAAAGAGCGATCGATCCGGTATTATCGCCCTGTTCTAAGTCATTGAGTCGGCCCAAATGGAGGATCGATAATTGATATAATTCTGATTGCGGTCGATCGCTTAATGCTTGCGCCAGCACGATTTCAGCGAGGTATTGACTGGCGGCAAGTTTCCCCAAATCGCCAATCAGTCGTCCATAAGACATCGTCGTCTGAGCTTGCG
The DNA here is from genome assembly GCF_031364565.1 of Chamaesiphon sp. OTE_20_metabat_361. Classification (NCBI taxonomy): domain Bacteria; kingdom Bacillati; phylum Cyanobacteriota; class Cyanophyceae; order Gomontiellales; family Chamaesiphonaceae; genus Chamaesiphon; species Chamaesiphon sp. OTE_20_metabat_361. Next base: position 1,878 of record NZ_JANLWO010000281.1, on the reverse strand, counting down.
TCACTCGATCGAGCGAGCGACCTTTGGCGATTAATAAATCATTGACCATAAATAACGCACTCCGTCCGCCCATCCCCGATTTGGACTTGCGTGCGCCCGGAACTACCGCTCTAATTAAGCCATGTTCGGGGGTCAAAATAGTTACCAATCGATCGTTCTCACCGATGGGCATAGCTTTGAGATTGATTCCTGTCGCTTTATATGTACCGCTCATGAACTGGGTGCTGCTGACAAACCTTATTTACTATAGACTTTTAAAGTACAGAACTTAGCGGTAAATGAGTCAATTGCTGCCCACACCAACGATAAACCAGTGACCCAGAAACAAAATTTCCTCCGAAATATTTGGTACTATGCGCTACCCGGAATCCAGCTCAAACCAGGTCGGATGTTTGCCAAACAATTGCTCGGCGAACCCATCGTCTTCGGACGTACTCATGCTGGGGAAGTATTTGCGCTGCGAGATATCTGTCCCCACCGGGCGATCCCGTTGAGTTGTGGGCGATTTGACGGAGCGCAGATCGAGTGTGCTTACCACGGCTGGCGATTCGACCAGCAGGGACAATGTACGGCGATTCCGGCTCTGAGTGATGACCAGGACTTAGATTTAAGTAATTTCCAGGTGCGGAGATATCCAGTGCAGGAAGTGCAGGGGAATATCTGGATTTATATGTCCGACTCAGAACGTGGGGAGACGGAGCCAACCCATCCCGTCCCAGTGGTCGCAGGCTTTGAAGATCGGGCGTATCAATCGACATTTACGATGAACTTTCCCTGTTTTATCGACCATGCCGTAGTGGGGCTAATGGACCCCGCTCACGTTCCGTTCGTACATCGATCGTGGTGGTGGCGATCGGATGCTATCCTTTCAGAGGAAGTTAAAGCTTTCGATCCTTCGCCTTATGGATTTACGATGCGCCGTCATCGCTTGGAACGGCAAACATTTTTCTATCGGTTGCTCGGTGGCGATGCGGAAGTCGAGATTTCTTTCCAATTACCTGGGGTGAGAGTCGAGCAAATTATTACCAATACCAATCGGGTTGCCAATCTCACGGTGATTACTCCGATCTCAGAGACCGAGACTGAAGTCACAACGATGTTCTATACTTCGATCGGGTGGTTTAAACCACTATTACCCCTGATCCAACCATTTATCAATACTTTCCTCGGTCAAGATCGGGATATGGTCGTCAAGCAACAGATCGGACTCCGGCACGATCCTCCCTTGATGCTGATCAAAGATGCCGATACTCAAGCTCAATGGTACTACCGACTGCGATCGGAATTTATCAAAGCTAATGCAGAACAGCGCGAATTCACCAATCCCGTCAAGTCCCAGATCCTGCGCTGGCGGAGTTAGATATCTCGAATAGAATCTTGACGAGCGAACGTGCCTTGAGAGCCAATGTAGACGGCGGGAAGTGTCTTGTCTCCCTAGACCGTCGGGAAACCCGACGAGCGGGAGCCGCTGCCTACCGTCTAATTAATAAATTCACATTCATCTCCAGCCGCTCTCCTGAATCGATAGTCGATCTGTCGATTTAAGTCTGGTCGCGACGATCTGAGCCAGAACCTTCGCTGGAGATCGAACTCGAACCCATGAGCATGTCTTCTAGTTCCATCCGTTGTTCCATTTGGCGGAGGAAGTAGCCAGTCATCATCGCCGAACCTAGCAGGTTTGCCAAGTTGTCGCGATCTGTGGTGACTTGGACGCTGAAGCCTTCACTCGGCAACATCCCCAGTAAACCTTGAATATTGTGAGTGATAATATCTTTTACCTGGGGCGTTGTGGCCTTAGCAATTTGCGCTAAGACTTCTGGGGATTGATGTTGAAGATATTTCAGTAATTGATTTACTTGAGCATCTTCAGATTTGCGT
>NZ_JANLWO010000215.1:0-2672 GCF_031364565.1 Chamaesiphon sp. OTE_20_metabat_361 | reverse complement strand
TATTATGGGATGTCGAATCCGAACGCCAGCTAACTGTGGTTAATTCGCTCAAAAACCGCTCGTTAATTGAATTTCAGTCTGGGATGTATTGGCTGCATCCAGCCATCCGCGAGATCGCGATCGTCAGATTGCGACAGACCGATGACTGGACTAAAACTCATCAGCAAGCCGCTAATTATTGGACTGATTCTGTCGTTAAAATTGTCCATGCCGATACGGCGATTACTGCATTAGAAGCATATTATCATTATCTAGAAATTAGCGACTTCTCCCAAGCAGCCAGCGTATTACTTCAGCCGCGAGATAATCAATGGGGACAGTTTTTACCATTAGCTAGCAATCTTTATCGACTGGGTGCGATTCAGCCAGTATTAGCAGCAATCGTCCAACTCATGCCAAATTTATCCCTCGACCTGCGTTATGCCGAACTTGCGAATATTCTCGGCGATCTATATTCGATCGTCGGTCGCATCGATTTGGCGATCGAGACTCAACAACAAGCAATCGACCATACAACAATTACACTAGTAAATACCGATCGCCACGATCTTTCTCATCCCACCCATTGTCTGAAGATCTTAAATCTTGATTCGCTGCTAAGTATGGGGCTATACCAACTCGATTTATGGGAATTAACCAAAGCAAGCGAACTATTTGAAACAGTCATCGCTAAAGCAAGTAATACTATTCGCGATCGCTGGGCAATGAAAGCGAATGTGTGCTTAGCTTTAGCCCAATCTTATCTGCATAATTTCGATCGAACCAGACAATTACTGACTGAGATTGAAACCCTGACTACTCAACATCAATGGACTGGTAGTAGTGCCTATTTCCTCCAGAAAATCGGACAAACCTATACTAATTTAGGCGATCTCGATCGAGCAAACACAATTTATCAGCAAACCTTGACATTTTGCCAAACCGGGAACTACCTACAAACCCAAGGTCGAACTCTAATTGGTTTAGCACAACTAGAGCGAATCAATGGTAATCTCCAGCAAGCACAAACAAATCATCGCCAATCGATCGAGATCCTCGACAGGCTGGGTGCTAAAAGCGATCTAGCCGCAGCTTACTATCAAGCTGGATGGACATGGCACCAAGTCGGTGATGTCATTGGGAGTCAACTTTACTTAGAGCGCGCTCGCGAACTGTTTACTGAAATCAACGCCCCCCAGCAACTAGCAAAAATTGCAGCGGGGATTTATGAATAGTTTTTACCAGTTGCCGAATATTTCTGGTTAATCGATCGAAATATGCCGATCCCAACCTGAGTTTGTTGAGCTATCATTCATTTAAACATCTATTTTTGGCAGTCTTTCGATCGCAACTATGGCCAAACGCAAATTACCCGAAACAACTGCCCGCGTGCGCGTCACCCATCACTCCTGGCAATTTGGGAAAGTTGTCGGCGAAGTTAGTGCTGGTGAATTTTGTTGGGACTTTCAATGGTGCTGTCGGGAAGGAAACCTCGAATTAATTGTCGAACCCGCACTGGGACGTGCATTAATTCAAGATGCTTTAGGTCGATTTCTGAAACAATGGGACTACCAACTAGAAGCTGGTGGCGATTATGAATTTACTGTTAGAGCAAAATTTTAAGTCTGCTACAGTAATAAATAACAATCGATTTAAAATTTACTTATCCCAGTCACTGTATCGGATCTAGCAACCAACGAACATTTTGGTGGCTAGCGGAGTCAAGAGAAAAGTGTCACAATCAAAATCGACTGTTAAGTCATAGCAAAGTTCAATTTAGATTTTCATCCCTACCTATGAAAAATTTCACTTTAACTGCTGTATCTACCGCAATTTGTGCATCTCTAACTGTTAGCGTCGCTGCTCCCAGCTTCGCTCAACAAACCCCCACAACTACCGCTCCTGCAACTAAAACTGCTCCGGCTGGAAACAACGGACAACCACCATCCATCGAGCAGCTCAAGCTGACTAAGGAGCAGCAAACTAAGCTAATCGAACTGCGGCAATCTGTAATGAAGAAGCAAATTGCCGTTCTCACTCCTGCTCAAGTAAAGCAAGTTGAAGCGGCAAGAAAGCAGGGTCAGGCTCCTAATTTGACACTTACTCCCGCTCAACAAAGTCAACTCAAAGCGATCCAAACCGCAGCCATCGCGCAACAAGACGCAATCCTCACTAAAGAGCAGAAGCAAAAACTTCAAGAAATTAACAAGCAATACGCACCGCAGCGTTAATCCGCAAGCCATGACTGAGGGAGTGCAAATTCTTACCTTCAGTCCCAATCTCGATTTACCCAAGTAGCGACGCTCGTCGCTACTTGGGTTTTCGCTTAGATTCGGTCTTCAGTACATAACCTGAATTTGAGATCCAGTGCAGCGTTACGATCGACGATCGATCGCGGCGGTTGGGATCGTACTAAAATAGCAGTAAGCTCTTCACTCACTAGCTAACATGTACCAGTACGAGCTACCCAGATACCTACCCACCGCTGACGAACTGCCTTGCTCGGACGATACCCCCGTGGACAACGAACTCCAAGAACTCATTCCCAGCCTGCTCAAATCGATTTTACGGATGCTGTGGGAAGAGCGCATGGACTGGTTCTTTGGCATCGACATGGCTATTTACAGCGATCCAGAGCGACCACCGATTGTCCCTGATGGTTTCTTGAGCCTCAATGTCGAGCGCGTTTTTGA
>NZ_JANLWO010000158.1:0-6220 GCF_031364565.1 Chamaesiphon sp. OTE_20_metabat_361 | reverse complement strand
CTGGAGCGTCAATTCGATCGTATCGCCACAAGAGGGATTGTGCCCTTTCTGATACCGATCGATCGGATCGGTTTTACCTTTGTGCTTGGGCTTTTTGTAGTGTTCGAGGATGACCTGTTGGTACAGATCTCGCAAATTGGTGCTGTTCATGACAATTTAGACAGATCGATACTCAGATCTCTATTATCCTCGATCGCTATGATTAGTGGCTAGGTGGGGGAAGAGGTAAGAGGTAAAAGGTAAATGGTAAGAGGTAAAAATATTGCTGATTTTAATAATTCTCGATCGATCTAAGCAGTTTTGAGCTGTCGAACTCATAGTTGCTAGAAATTGGTAAAGGGTAACAGCGCAAATGTGTGCTGTTACCCTGAGTTTGAGCTATATGGCCGATCGGTTATCGGACTCTGAGAGTCTAGAATCTGATCAGGTTGAGTAGACCATTAAAGGGACTCAGGATCGTGCTGAAACCGTCGCCAATTCGGGTGAGGTTATTGCGCCCGATGACGATCGTATCGTTGTTTTGCAGACGTGGGTTCGTTTCTGAATCGATGCCTTTGGCAAAGTTGAGTTTGATCAGTCGTTTTGTGACAGTACCATTGGGATTGAGGCGGATGAAGTCCACTTCATTCTTATTGGCACGGACGTTGTTAAAGCCGCCAGCGAGGAGGATCGCTTGATTGAGCGTGGTATTGGCAGGTACTTCACGAGTACCACCAGCACCAGCACCAGCTTCACCGATGACGTTGACTCTGATTGATGTCGGCGAGAGCGTGGAAGATGCCACGAGATCCACATCTTGTGAGTTTGGATTCTGAGCGGCGGGGATAAAGATCCGATCGCCTTCTTGGAGGATGATATCTTGACTGGTATCCCCTTGCTGAATCAGTTTAAACAGATTGAGGGAGATTTTTTGTTCGCCCGCTCGCGTTGTCCGAATCAATTGAATCTGGCGGATATCGGCGGTAGGTTTGATACCAGCAGCGGTTTGAATCGCGTTGGTAACAGTCGGGAGAGCGACAGTTCCGGCTAATTGGGTATTGTTATTAGTGGTATTCGCCGAGCCAGTTACTGTATAGGTACCCGGACGATTTACTTCACCGACAACTACTACTCGGGGGGGCGTGATGGCTTGGGGACCGAGGTTGGAAGCCGCCACTAGCGCACTATTGGCACTGTTAACGTCAGTAGCAGTTGGCAGCAGGATCGTGTCGCCATCTTGGAGAATGATATCTTGACCGAAATCGCCAGCTCTGAGCAAATTGAGTAAGTTAATCGGTAATACCTGACCGCTACCCGTCCGGGTATTGCGCCGCACTCTGATCCGGGTTAGATCTGCTGAAGCAGTACTACCCCCAGCAATTTTGATCGCTTCAGTGAGGGTTGGCGGGGTGACGCGTCCGGCGGTACCAGCAGTATCGCCTTTGAGAGTATAAGTTCCCGGTTTACCAACTTCTCCCAAAATTGCTACTTTTACAGTCGCATCTTGGTTGGCAAGGTTGGAACCAGCTAACCGCAATCGATCGGCAGTATTGACACCTTCTGCCCGAGCGATGTAAATTGTATCGCCATCGCGCAAGGAAATGTCTTGGGCGGTATTGCCGCGTTGTAATACATCAAAGATATTGACACTGATCACTCTACCAGTCGCAGCGCGACGGACTTGGACTTGGCGCAAATTCGCAGTCTGAGTCGTACCGCCAGCTAATTGAATCGCTTGGCTGATGGTGGGGAATTTGCGGTTGTCACCAGTAAAAGGGACGGTATAGGAACCCGAGCGCGTGACTTCACCTGCGATCGCAAATTGGACTGGACGCGGTGCCAGGACGCTAATAGTCACGATCGGTCGTTTGACATAGCGCGAGAAATAAGATGTCAGCAGGCTCGAAGCTCTTTGCACGGTCAAGCCTTGGATCGGAATCGCCCCCACTACTGGCAGGTTGATCGCACCATCGCCGAGGACATAAAACTCGCCACTATACTCCGGTACGTTAAAGATGTCTACCCGCAGTCTGTCGCCAGGGCCGAGGGTATAAGAGTCAGCAAAGCTAGTATTCTGGGAGACAGCTCTGGCTTTGGGCTTGGCTGGAGTTTTGGCTTTACCTGGTTTAGTCTGGGCGACGCTGACTTTCGCTGGTGCTTTTTTGGCTTTGGCTGGGGCGGCAATCCCTGACAACGGGAGATTGACGATTGCCAACACTGGCACTAGACCAACGATTAGACCTTTGTAGAGATAAGTCCGCAAACTAGCATTATTCATAAATAAGTTTATATATTTAGTGGCGATCGATCGCGATAGTCTAATAGTCTAGTTTAAGGCTTGGAGGCGATTATTTTCCTCAGTGTTTTATCGTACATTTGCACGCTCCTATGACTAGATCGACACTCGCTCGTTTGCCCGAGCGAGTGTCGCACCAACTCGACCGATTTGTGCCAGATTACTAATTGAGTTGACTCTAGATTCAGACTTTTTGACAACAATTTACTCGTCATAGGTTAGATCTAGTCTGGCTTTGACGACGTTACCTGTCAAAGTGATGTTCCCTAGCGAGTCGCGGCGATCGAGACTAGCTCGATCCATTATTCCCACACCCTTACCCAAAAGTCGCAACGCTCGATCGAGTATCGTCCTGCCAGCGATTTGACTCCTGCTCAGCGATCGCTGGAGATGTTTGTCAGACTGGTTTTAGCCAAAAAAGCAGCTTGTCACTTTCTCGCAATAAATCGACATCCCAAAAGGCGATCGAGAAGTGTTAAGTTAGGAGTGGGCATATTGTATAAGAATCTGATGTTGCCAGCTATGAAAAAAATCGTCGTGGGACTCTCCGGCGGAGTAGACAGCTCGGTTGCCGCTGCGATTTTGTGCGATCGAGGTGATGATGTTATCGGTCTGACTCTGTGGTTGATGCGCGGTAAGGGTCAGTGTTGCTCGGAAGGGATGGTCGATGCCGCCAAAATTTGCGAACAGTTGGGGATTACCCATCAAATTGTCGATAGTCGCGATACTTTCGAGCAGTATATTATCGATTATCTCGTCGCTGGCTATGAAGCTGGCATCACGCCATTGCCCTGTTCCCAGTGCAACAAGGCGGTCAAATTTGGGCCGATGGTGGCTTATGCCAAAGCTGAATTGGGAGCCGATTATATTGCCACTGGGCACTATGCGCGGATTACCTATGACGAGCAATTACAACGGCATCAATTACGACGCGCGATCGACAGATCCAAAGATCAAACTTATTTTCTCTACGATCTAGAGCAACATATCCTCGCGGCGACTGTGTTTCCGCTCGGAGATACCCTCAAAACCCAAACCCGCGCAATTGCGGCGCAATTAAATCTCTCCACCGCCGATAAACCCGAAAGTCAAGATCTGTGCCTAGTGGAAAAACACGGCTCGATGAAGACGTTTCTAGACAAATATATCACCGAACGTCCGGGTGAAATCGTCGATACTCAAGGAGCCGTATTAGGTCAACATCTCGGTATCCATCATTACACGATCGGGCAACGTCGCGGCATTGGCATCGCCGCTCCCGAACCGCTGTATGTCGTCGCCCTAGATGCGCTCAAAAATCGTGTCGTCGTCGGCTCCCGTGCGGAAACTCACGGTAGCGAATGTACAGTCGATCGCGTCAATTGGGTGTCGATCCCTCAACCCACCGCACCGATTCGGGCGGAGGTACAGGTGAGATATCGTTCTGAGGCTGTCCCTGTGAGCGTAATTCCCCTCGTAGGAGACAAGGTGAAATTGGTGTTTGATGAACCCCAGTTTGGCATTACCCCCGGTCAAGCGGCGGTCTGGTACGATGGCGATATCGTCCTCGGTGGTGGCATTATCGATCCGATCGGTTAGTTGGTGATTGATGTGAATCGGAGATCTAAATCCCCCAACCCCCTTGGAAAGGGGGCTTTATTGATTGGGCTGCGTTTTGAGATCTAAATTCCCCAACCCCCAAAAATGCGCTTGCTCTTAAAGTTCCCCTTTTTAAGGGGGATTTGGGGGGATTCATGGGGATTTCGCTTCTCACCAGAGATGTGTATACACGGTTATTCTCGCTCTGCTGACTTCAGCACTAGTTCTGTCTCAGTATCGATCGGTTCCGCAAGATCGGTAGCACGATCGATCTTGCGGCGCGGCTGTTTCCAGCGATCGAGGACGTCTTCAATTAACACGGTATTAATCCAAACCTTGGCAACTACAGTTAATGGTAATGCCAGTAATAATCCCAGAAAACCGAAGAAAGTTGTAAAAAATACTTGAGCGATTAGGGTAATCGCAGGTAATAAAGACACCTGCTGTGCCATGATATAGGGCGTAAGTAAGCTACTTTCAAACTGTTGGATCGAAAAGTAAATAATAAAGATTGCTACTGCCTTCCACGGTTCGTCTAGTAAGGCGATCGCCATGGGGATAATCACGCCGATCGTCGGCCCGACATTGGGAATAAAATTGAGCAACCCAGCCAGAATTGCTTGAGCTAAAGCCAGGGGAATTCCTAAGATTAATAAACCAATTAAACTGAGTACGGCGACCACAATCATACTCAAAATTGCCCCGCCAACCCACTTGCCCAAAGACACTTCGCATTCAGCTAAAATCCCATCGATCCGCCGTCGATAAAAACTTGGAAACAAACAGATGAATGCGTGACGATAAGCATTGGGTTGAGCCAATAGCATAATCGTCAGAATTATCATAAATAAGAAATTGAGGATCGCGCCGAGGGAACTAGAAAAGATCGTCGGCAATCCACCTGCAAAAGATTTCATCACAGGTTGAAGCTGTTGGGTGAGATCTTCTACAGTTGGTAAATACGGAAAGATTGGTGCGGGAATATATGACTGGATATTCGTCCGCCATTGTGGTGCTGAGTTGAGAATTGCAGGAAACTTAGTCGCCGTCAATTCTTGAAATTGGGTGATAAATGGGGGGACGATCGTGATGAAAAAGCCGATTAAGACCCCACTGAAGATCGCAAGTGCTGCGAGCACTCCTACCGTTCGAGATAGCTTAAACTGGTGCTGAATTTTGCGAGCGAGCTTATTGAGGGCTGTTGCCAAAACTATCGCTGCAAAAACTATCAATAGTACTTGACGAATCTGCCATAGCACGTATAACGACACCAGGATCGCCACAAACCCCAACCACTGACCTAATAACATACGCAACTCCAACCGAGCCTCAAACAGCTAAGACTTTCTCTTATCTTAACCCTCGATCGCGCATACTACATACGTCTAAGTTAACCAAAGCGCCCGGAAACGTAATCATTAGTCCGGCTATCGACTGGGAATGAGAAAATTTGCTTGGTTTCACCAAATTCGACCATCCGCCCGATCCGACTTTCATCGGTGCTAAAGAAGGCGGTATAATCAGAAATCCGTGCGGCTTGCTGCATGTTATGAGTGACGATTGCGATCGTCAGATCGTTACGCAAACTGTGCATCAGATCTTCAATTTTCATCGTGGCGATCGGATCTAGTGCCGAACAAGGTTCGTCCATTAATAACACCTTGGGTTTGACAGCTAGCGCACGCGCGATACACAATCTTTGCTGTTGTCCGCCAGATAAGCCTAATGCCGATTTGTGCAGTTTATCTTTAACTTCATTCCACAGCGCGGCATCTTGCAAAGCAGATTCAACAATGTTGTCGAGTTCTGCTCTTTGAACTTTTTCACCACCAATCTCGACCCCATAAGAAACGTTCTTGTAAATACTCATTGGGAACGGATTTGGTTTTTGAAAGACCATCCCCACCTGTCTTCTGAGTTGATTGAGGTTCACTTGAGGGTGATAAATATCTTGCCCGTACAAGTTAACTTCTCCCTCAGTTTTGACTTTACCTTCGAGTTCGCCAATTCGATTGAGTGCTTTGATAAAAGTAGATTTACCACAACCTGAAGGTCCGATAATCGCAGTCACATGATTTTGAAAAATGCTCATGTTGACACTTTCTAGCGCTCTAACGGAGCCATAAAAAAAACTGAGATTGTTAATTTGAATAGCAGTCTCTAGTTCTTGACTAGAGTGATGAATTTCACGCATGATTGTTTATATAAAAATTAATAAATAGGTCAATGCTAACTACTGGACAAATTATCTTCTTTTACTCGTCAGTAATCGAGCGGGTAAGTTAATCACTAAAACTACACCAAGTAAAAATAAAGATGCCGTCCAAACTAGCTGATTTTTAACTGGATCTGGGTCGTTATATAAAT
>NZ_JANLWO010000153.1:0-4112 GCF_031364565.1 Chamaesiphon sp. OTE_20_metabat_361 | reverse complement strand
GATCGCATCGGCGGTTTGGCTTATCATCCCGAGCTGGATCTGATTGCCAGCGCCAGTGAAGATCGGACTGTCAAAATTTGGAATATTCACGATAGCACGCCACTACATACTCTCTCCCAGCATACCAATCGCGCGATCGCGGTGGCTTTCGATCCGTGCGGGACGATTCTCGCTAGCGGCGGGATGGATCGGCAAATTCTATTATGGAATATCGAAACTGGGGAATTATGCCATACTCTCACCGGACATGAAGGCTGGATTTTATCCCTTGCTTACAGTCCCGATGGTAAGTGGTTGTATAGCGGTGCTTCCGATCGGACGGTGAAAGTCTGGTCGATGGAAACCGGACTGTGTACCGATACTTTTACCGGGCATCAGAGTTGGGTCTGGTGTATCGCCGTCAGCGGTTGCGGTCGATTTCTGGCTAGTGCCAGTGAAGATGAAACGATTCGACTGTGGGATCTAGCCGCTGGGAATCTGCTCTCGACCCGTCGCGCCGCTCGTCCCTATGAGGGAATGAAGATCGGTGGCGTGGAGGGCTTGACAAAAGCGCAAATTAATGAACTTAAAACACTCGGCGCACAGGATGGGTAGTGTTTTAGTGAATAGTGAATAGTGACTAGACTTCCTGCGAAAGTAAAAACAAAATCTTTGTTAGTATTGTCTTCGTCAATTAAGTAGGTAGGTGCAGTTATTTATAAAATAGATTATGCCTGAAACCTAGTTGGTGGGCATTGCCCACCCTACGGGATATCTAAGCCTGGTAAGGAATGAATCAGCTTAAGGAGAGTGATTGTGCTGGATTTATTTTCATGGACGGGAAACCCGTCCGAAGATGAATTCGCTTTTCAGGATGGGAATTTAAGCCCCATCCTAAAAACCCAATTATTAATTATTAATTACTAATTAATTTAAGCACCCATCAAACCGTAAGCAGACATCCGCATGATCTCGCCAGTGTTGAAGCCGATATTGTTGAGTGCTTCACCATAGGCGATCATAAAGTCTTCAATTAGGGCATCCTTTTCCATCCCCAGGACTTTGGCATCTTTGGCGACATCATTCAACATCTTCCACACCAATGGTAGATTTTGACGGTTTGCCGTTTGCAGTTCGGCTTTAGCCGCTTCAAAGTTGTCATGCAGCCACACTTCACCAAAATTGAGGTGCATGTACTCATCTTTAACTACCCCTTCGGTAATCTTACGGGCAAACGCATCGGCGACGGGAATGTAGATATTGTAAGCCGCGATCGCAAAACATTCGATAATCAGCGACTGAATCAATAGGCAGGTGACGACATTACCTTGACTGGCGGCTATTTGGAAATTTTCGTGCAACCGGGCAAAAAACTCTTTAGCAAATGCCAGATCTGGTGTTACTGATAGATTGCGAGCACAGGATTCAAAGCCTCTTTTGTGCCGCAGCTCCATCTTGGACAACTTAACCAGAGCGTCCTGAGAATCTGGCAACAGTCCACCTAATGTAATATAGTTTTCATGCGCTTCTTGTTCGCCTTCGATCACGATTGCATTAATCCGACTGTAAGCATCCTTGTAGGTTTCGCTGGTAAAGTCAAGTTCCAAACTGGCTGCAATCTGCACCATAAGTTCGATTTCTCCCGTGTATCCGAATAATATTTAATTTTACGTCAAGCCGATTGGTGGCTGCACCTTTACCGCGAACACATACAGTTATTGTAATGTTTTACTAGGTAATCTAAAGATTTATTGCTATCTTCAAACCCCACTATCTTAACCGATCGTAGACCAAAACCGTGCAAAAGTTATCCGATCCGAACTATTTTCGATGGTGGCAAATTTTTAACTGGCTGCTGCTCCTCGGCGGCGCTGGGCTAATTTTGGCACCCTTAGCTGTCGTCTTCGTAACTTCTATTACACCTGTCGGCGAGACAGCGACTGGCTTTAGCTTGCCGACACATATTACTTTCGCCAATTATCAGGCAGCCTGGAGTCAAGGTAATTTTATCCTCGCTTTTGCCAATTCTACTTTTGTCGCCTTGGCAGTGACAGCCGCGCAGATCTGCACATCGGCTTTAGCTGGCTACGCGTTAGCTCGACTCCAGTTTCGCGGACGGCAAGCTCTACTGCTCCTACTATTAGCGACGCTGGTGATTCCGTTTCAGCTATTAGTCATTCCCATTTTCTTGATTCTCAAATGGGGGCATCTACTCAATACATACAGCAGTCTCATTTTGCCCACCGCTGCTAGTGGTTTTGGGATCTTTTTGCTACGGCAATTTTTTATGACGATCCCAGTCGAACTCGAACAAGCAGCCATGTTAGATGGCGCGACGCGGTGGCAAGTGCTATGGCGGATTATGCTCCCGTTGTCGCGTCCCGCGCTGGTGACGCTATTCATGTTTACCTTTATCGGCGAGTGGAACGATCTATTTAAGCCGCTAATCTTTACTACCCGTCCCGAATTACGCACCGTGCAACTCGCTCTAGCTGAATTTCAAGAACAGTTCACCAATAGCTGGCAATTGCTAATGGCAGCGGTAGGGATTTCGACAGTACCGATCGTTTTACTATTTTTAGTCGGACAGAAACAGTTTATTCAAGGTGTTACTAGTACGGGGATTAAGGAGTAGGGAGGGAGTTGGGAGATGGGAGATGGGAGATGGGAGTTGGGAGTTGGGAGTTATTGATAAGGACGCAAGCGTCCAAAAATCTTTACCTATTACCTCTTACCTCTTACCTCTTACCTCTTACCTCTACTCCCTCCCAACTCCCATCTCCCAACTCCCATCTAAATCCTACGTTCCAGGCAAATTACGCAATCGATCGTTCAGATGCGATCGATCGGCGAGAATCTTTAGTAAGGGGCCATGCTTGCCAAATTCGACGATACTGATACTACTGACGGGCATCCCTAAGCGATAGCGAAACCGTCCCGCATCGATACCCAGGAGACTGCACAACAGAATCCGAATGGTTGCTTTGTGGGATACGACCAAAACGTTGCCAGTAGGGTGTTGTTGGCTGATTTCCTCGATTACGGCGAGGGCACGAGCGGCGATTGCCATTGCCGACTCGCCACCTGTGGGCGGATTCCAACCGGGATCTGCCAACCACCGGAGATAGTCATCGTGATACTCCGCATCGACAGTGGCGACATCTTTGCCTTCCCAGGCACCGTAATTGATTTCCTGCAATCCATCTCGTAACTCTAGCTTCATTTTCAGCGCATCAGCTAACGGTTCGGCGGTCAAAATCGCCCGCTCTCTCGGACTGCAATAGATCGCTGACCACGGAGTGCTAGCATAAGCTTTGGCAAATAATTCTGCCATTTCTTCACCATCGGGAGTCAGGGCTGGATCGATCGAGCCGCAGAATAAATTACCCCGACTGGAGGCAGTTTGTCCGTGCCGCAGAAAGTAAAGATTTAGAGTCATATAGTCATTAGGTGGTGAGATGGACGGAATCGACAATTTGCTCAGAGCAAAGGCTAAGTGTGGCAACTAGGTCGATCGCAGTTAAACTGCTCTGGTTGCAAGTATGCCAACATGTAATCTTTACTCTATCAGCTACCATATTACTCTCGAATGAAAACTCTGCTAAGATTGAGACAGGGACAAGCTGAGTAATTAGCTTGTCCCTATGCTTCTTGGAATAATAAATTACCAGGAGTGGGTCGAAACCCACTTTTTTTGTTGCTTGCGACAGATCGCCTCTTTGCGAGTTCTGTGGTCTTCTACCCGCAGTACAACAGCAGCATAGCAGCATCGATCGGCACAGTTCACAGACCGCTCGGTGATGGATCGAGATTGAAATTAGTTACTACAACTCTGTAACCGTTACCCTCAATAGCCACTAGTTTCTAGTCCTTGCTACATGTATGGCTCATCCCCTCATTCCCCAAATTACCGATATCGCTACCCCAATCGCCACAGAACTGGGACTTGAAGTAGTTGCGATCGTTTTTCATACCCACGAACGCCCACCAGCGCTCCGCATCGATATCCGCAACCCCAATGCAGATACGGGATTGCAAGATTGCGAACGCATGAGTCGCGCTCTCGAAGCCGCTTTAGATACTACAGAAGTTATTCCTTTTGCTTACTCGCTAGAAGTTTCTAGTCCGGGTAC
>NZ_JANLWO010000114.1:0-1814 GCF_031364565.1 Chamaesiphon sp. OTE_20_metabat_361 | reverse complement strand
TTTACTCGATCGATCTGACACTGAATGGGAAAAACTAACAACCGAATTACTCACCGAGTTATCGACTAGTTTAGCCACAATCATTTTAGTAGCCGAAGAAACTGGTTGGGGCGTAATCCCTGCCTATCCTAGTGGGCGATTATTCCGTGACAGGCTGGGGATGTTGTCTCGTCAAATTGGATCGATCTCTAGCACCGTCTATTTAGTCACTGGTGGTCATGTTTTAAACTTATCTCAATTGGGGGAGAAGTTGGGAGAGGGGAGTTAGGAGTTGGGAGTTCGGAGATGGGAGTTGGGCTAGCACCAATAGCCCAATTCTGTCTAGCCTAAAATCCTTTAAATCCTGTTAAAATAAAGGGGCTACTGAAAGCTATTTTTCAGACATCATTGCCCGTAACGACTCGTTCATGACAACATCAATCCTCGTTGAAAAGAAAAAACTCGCCAAACCGCCATTAGATATTCACCTTCTAGGCGATCGAGTATTGCGGCAGCCAGCCAAACGCATCGCGAGCGTGGATGAAGAGATCCGCCGCACGATCGTCGCCATGCTGCAAACCATGTATAGTGCGGATGGCATCGGCTTAGCCGCACCGCAAGTAGGTATTAATAAACAATTAATCGTCATCGATTGTGAGTTGGAAAAACCCGAAGTTCCACCACTAGTTTTGATCAACCCCGCGATCGCCAAATACGGCAAAGCCCTCTGTAAAGACCAAGAAGGCTGCTTGAGTATTCCCGGAGTGTATTTAGATGTCGAGCGTCCCGAGACGATCGAGGTCGCCTACAGGGATGAATCCGGTCGTCCGCGCAAGCTCAAAGCTGATGGCTTACTCGCACGAGCGATCCAGCATGAAATGGATCATCTCAACGGCGTGTTATTTGTCGATCGAGTCGAAAACGAACTCGCATTGACTGAGGAACTTCAGAAAAAAGGTTTTTCACTCGGACACGTCCAACATTTCACTTCTGGAGCCTAATCACAGTTCATGTACACCCCTTTAACTGGTATTTGTTTGCTTGGTGCCTCGATCTCGGCGATCGCCGCAGTCGGTTCGGTGTTTGAACTCAGCTCTGGCGCTCCAGAATTAGGCACGGCAGTTACGGGCAGTATTCTCGCCGCCACGATTCCGCTGACAGTATTTTTATTTCTCACTGCTGTCAAAAATTCCCGTTAAGAGGATCTAAGCTCGATCGTATTGAAATTGCCTAAAACCGTTGCGGTGGGAACTTTCTTTTGCGATCGAAGCCCCTTGCCCTCACCCCCAACCCCTCTCCCAAGCTTGGGAGAGGGGAGCCGGAGCCGGAGGCGACGGCGGGGTGAGGGCAACAATAAGGAGTTTGTATGAACTGGATTTGGTGAATCATACATAGATCTAGCAACGCCCGACTCACTTCTGTCGGACTACCCGGACTCTTTGAGTCACCGTTGTCATTCCCGATGGACGAATAAAGATCGTCGAGAACCAATAATCGCCAGACTTACCAGGAGCGCG
Source organism: Chamaesiphon sp. OTE_20_metabat_361 (assembly GCF_031364565.1). Classification (NCBI taxonomy): domain Bacteria; kingdom Bacillati; phylum Cyanobacteriota; class Cyanophyceae; order Gomontiellales; family Chamaesiphonaceae; genus Chamaesiphon; species Chamaesiphon sp. OTE_20_metabat_361. The sequence continues at coordinate 318 of NZ_JANLWO010000114.1, read as the reverse complement.
AGCAACTTTAAATAAACCGCCAGCCGAGAGTAACTCTAATTTGTAGTTAACTGGCTTACCATAGCTTTGCGCTGACACGGGTTGTTCGAGCGCGGCACCTAATAAGACATCCTCACCCAGCGGTTCGGTGACGATCGCATCGAGATTATACTCAGCATTGGTTTGGAGTCTATCGGGGAGGGTGAGTTCGATCGTCGGTGGTTTGGTACCGCTCGATACTTGAGTCCGTTCTCTGAGTACCTGCTGCTGCACGATTTGTCCGCCGACAATTTTTTGCTGTGAGTGAATGGTTGCCAGCAGATTAAGGGTTCTACCGTC
>NZ_JANLWO010000099.1:0-9906 GCF_031364565.1 Chamaesiphon sp. OTE_20_metabat_361 | reverse complement strand
CCCAAGGAAGCTAAATCTTTTCCCCTGTATTATTCAATCTAAATTTCTAACGGTCAGCTACGGTTTTAGCGACATTGATGCAAAAATTAGACGAGTCTTACCTTTACATTCCGATCGACTCGATCGAGTGTAGTTTCTAGTACGATTAATTACTTAGAGTTGCATACCAAGTTGAATTTTAACTATACGCTCGATTGATTTCATGTCATCTACTGAGATCGTACCGAGTTTATTTACCAGTCGATCCTTAGATGCCGTTGTCAATTGGTCTGCCATTGCCTTACTTTCTTTGCCATCGATCGTGACGATGGCTTCACTAGGATATAATCGACCAGTGTTGCTTGTCAGTGGCACCACTTGAACGCGATTTAGTGAGGCATTAGCAGCATCATTGCTAATAATAACCGCAGGTCGAGTTTTCCGAATTTCTCCACCAACAGAGGGGTCAAAATCTACCCACCAGACTTCACCTCTGAGCATCACTTACGATCCCAATTAGCCCATTGCTCCATTCCAATGCTTCGCGCTCCCGCTCGGTATCTGCTGCCATTGCCTGATAAGCAGATGTCAGATCTTCTTTCATGACGTGGGGACGAGCTAAATTTTCGATGAATTTACTAATATTTCCTTTGCCGATAACCCGATAGAGAGCATCATAAACCTCTCGATCGATCGTGATGGTCATTTTCTGTTGCATGGCGATTGTCACTCGATATATCCGCCTATGTTAACACATACACGTATACGTGCTAAGTCGATTATTAGCAGTGTGCATAATTTGTCGATCGCATCATGGCAGCTTTGAAGGGAAAGTTCTCGATCGATCCCTCATTCGATATCAACCTAGTAGCAGTAAAATAGAGTCGAGTAAGTATCGATGCAGAATAGGAAGAATAGATTAATCTCGATCTCGCGGAAACTTATGCTTCACTATCGACATCAGCATGAGACTGTCGTACCCAATTAATCGCCGTATTATGAGATACTCCCGTTTGGCGTTCGATCTCGCGGAAGCTCATACCTTGATGATGTAAATCGAGACATTGTTGCTTAACTTGTGGAGGATAGCCACGCACCCTGTATTCATCTGCAAATTGCCGACCGCAAGCCCCGCAGATATAGCGTTGCTTGTTGTGGCGATGTCCGTTCTTTGCCACTCGATCGCTGCCACATTCAACACATTTCATTACTTTACTGTGCAAGATTAGCAGATCGTCACCGATGTAGGGGTTGAGATAAGCACAAAGTAAATCTTTTAGCTCTGTATACAGCTTCTGTCGATGTGCTAAATCGGCTTTGAGCGCAACGAGAAATAAGCCGTTGTATGTGCGGTGGAAAACTTCGGCGATTAGTTCGCTTTTCTCGCGACTGAGCTGGGGATTACGCTGTTGGCAGAGATCGGCAAATTGATGAATTAATAGCCGATCGAAATTTTCGTCAAATAATATAAACAATCCGGGGTGTGATTCGAGAAAGTACTGTAAATAAACGATTCTAGGAATGGGCTGCTCGAAATACTGGGCATGAGCATCAACGATATCCCCGATCGTTTGGACGAGGGGACGACGCAGATCTTTGGCAACTAACCGAGCATTAACGATCGCGACTTGCTGCATATGCTCGGCTTCTAAGGCATGGAAAATCGCTAATTTGTCAGGGAAGAACTGATAAATCGATCCGACTGCGGTATTGGCTCGATCGGCTATTTGTTGGGTCGTCGCGGCGGCATAACCCACTTGGGCAAAGACTTCTGCTGCTGCTGTCAAAATTTTGGCTACCCGTTGCTGTCCGCGTTGCTGCTTCGGTTGACGCCGCAAGGAATTAGCACTGGACATTTGTGAGGATTTATTCATAAAATTGCCGTATCGACTTATTCAACCATTCGCTCATGAATATGCTCCAAGGCGCACCCTGGCTTCTAGCTCACAAATCCATGCTAGCAGTCAACAAACCCTTTAAGGTATCGCTCTATGGTAATGATTACGTGCTCTGGAAAGATGCGGGCGGAAATATTAATGCCCTCGAAAATACTTGCCCCCACATGGGCGCGATGCTATCTGAAGGTTGGTGTGAGGTGAAACCAGATGGTACGAGTCGCATAGTTTGTCCCTTTCACGCGCTGGAATTTGATGGCGCAGGCTGTACGGTTTTGCCCGGTTCAAATAAGCAAACGCTACCGCAATTAGCCCAGCTAGAATTAATTATTCAGGGTGATTTTATCTGGTCGTATGGTGGACACGAACCCAAAATACCGATTCCCAATATTCTGAATGAAATTGCGGCTAATTATAAATTTGTCGGTCAGACAGGCGATTGTAGCGTCGAAACCGATCTGCGATCGATGCTGTTGAATATGCACGATTATAATCATCAAAACGGTACTCATCGAGAGATGTTTAAAATCACTGAGGTACAGTTCGATCGATTTATTGATGATGGACATCATTCTGATGCCTATTACAATATGCCTACCGCGCCAAGTAGCTTGCGGGAAAGACTCAAGAACCCAGCTTTATTGACGATTCCCAAGGTGCTGTCGGCACATCTGGAGAATTATTTTCCGCATTTAGTTATTTTCCACGGCGATCTACCAGCGGGGAAAATAACTAAATGTCATTTCTTTGTACCAGAATCTCTACACCACACTCGCACTTATGTGCTGCTATTCGCTCAACTGAAGAGTCCAATTTTTAGATTGATGAAGCAGCAGTTTTTAGATATCATTCGGGTTGTCATCGAACAGGATGCAGCTATTTTGTCAAAAATTTATCCTGGTGCCCCACAGAAGATTAAGTTGAATAATGAAGTGGGCATGGATTGGGTACATCGTAACTTTGACAGCTTTCCAATGGTGTCAGATTTGCTGGTTAAGTAGGTTGCCATTTTTTGAGGGAGATCGCCGCATTTTGTCCGCCAAATCCAAAACTTAGGCATAGCAAATTATTGACCTCTGTCTGACGTGAAATTGTCACTAAATTGAGATCGAATTCAGGATTTTTTAGACCCACACATGGCGGTAAAGTTTGAGTCGCGATCGCTCTTAAACACAGTGCTACCCCCACCGCGCCGGATGCGCCTAATGTATGTCCCGTCGCTCCTTTGGTGGAACTTACCGCTACGCCATCAGGGAAAATTTGTTGGATTAATTGGCTTTCGCGGCGATCGTTTAGGGGCGTACTCGTACCGTGGGCGTGGATATAATCGATATCTGTGGGAGCGAGTTTGGATCGATCGAGACATTGATAAATAGCATTCACACCAGCCGTTCCCGACTCGTCCATCGCGCACATGTGGTAAGCATCATTCGTCAAGCCAAATCCCAATACTTCCCCATAAATCTTCGCACCGCGAGCGCGTGCTAAGTCCGCTGTCTCTAGGATAAATACTGCCCCGGCTTCACCTAAAACTAACCCCTCTCGGCGCAGATCGAATGGATAACAGCCTGTTGTCGCCAACGCACCCATCTGGGTAAAACCCGCGATCGTCAGTGGCGTAACTGGCGCTTCGACAGCACCTGCGATCGCCCGCTCGCAGGCTCCAGAGCGCATCAAATTCACGGCTTGCGCGATCGACCATATTCCCGTCGCACAAGCCGCCATCGGGGCTAATACAGCCGATCGAGAGCCGATCGCTCTGGCAGTCTCGATCGCCAGACTGTGAGGTAAGATATTCAACCAGTTAGTAAGATCGCGCTGGGGGGGATTGGCGAGTGCTTTTTCCCATTCACCTTGATAACTCCGACTCGAACCGATCGCGACGCCACAATCTAGCAGTGGTAAACTTAAATCCGCATCCATAACAGCTTCTGCCACCACCAGCCGTGCGAGTGCCAACAAATCGTGCGGCGCTTGGGGATTTATCAAAGCTAACGGCAATGGTGGAAAATTCTCAAAAGGTTGCCGTAATTCGATCGCCGAGCAGCCATTATTTACAGCTTGCCACGTCCGCGCTAGATCGCCAAGTGCCGATCTAAAGCCAATTCCAGTAATTACAATTTGCATCTGTCTGCACCAGCAACCTTGGTGAGTTAGACACCTTAAAAATGAGGGCAAGGAGCTAATCGATTCGCCCCTTACCCTCATTTTAATCAATACCGCGTGCTTTATTTAGTCGTAAATTGCAACTTGAGCCGATCGACTTATTTCTTGAGATTCTCAATGCCTCTAGTTACTTTTGCTGACGTAATTTTATCGCCTTGTTCGATCGTATCAATAATTTCTAAGCCCTGAGTAATTTTCCCAAAAACAGCATAGTCACCATCGAGGAAGCCAATATCGGCTAGGGTGAAATAAAACTGGGAAGATGCCGAATCAGGCGACTGGGATCTTGCCATCGCGATCGCACCTCGGGTATGTTGAAGTTCGGGAGATTGGAGTTGTGGCGCATCTTGCTTGGTTTTATTATACAGTGGGACGCTAGCACCTTTGGGTTTAATTTCTAGGGGAATCTGCCGTTCGGAACTCGTACCAGTAGGAATATAACCGCCACTACCATTACCTTTAGGATCGCCACCTTGCACGACAAAAGGTTGTGGTTTGCGAATTACGCGGTGAAACGTCAGTCCGTTATAAAAGCCTTTCTGAACTAAATCGACAAAGTTACCCGCACTAATCGGAGCGTTATTACCGTCTAACTCGATCGTGATTTGTTTATTACCTTTGACAGTCATCACTACTGTCGCTTTACCGTTTAGTCTGGGCAATCCAGGGAACTGGTTCGTAGTCGCATCGGGGCTAGTAGTTGGCGATGAGGGACTAGGCGGAGTTGCCGCTTGTTGGCGATTGGGATTTTCACAACTACCCAAAATTAGGGTACCCAAAAGCAAACTAACTACGAGTAGGTGTTGAAATGGTTTCTGCATCTGTTGGTTCGGGGAAGTAAATATTTTCGTCAATTCAGTGTAAGTCGTTCGCGAAGCGTCTCGGAACGAGAATCGCGACCTCTATTAACTAGGACTGCTGAAAATAGATAGAGTTCCGATCTGTATATTAAACTTCTTGCATCTACCCTCTACCCTCTATCCCCCAACCCGCCGCCGCAATAAATTCAAGCTCTGAGCCGCCGACATCTGCCGAATCAATTCACGATCGCGTTGGCTCCCCAATTGATACTTAATCCCCTCTATACTGCCATCGGGAGCCGCAATGCCGATATATACTAAGCCCACAGGCTTGGCGTCCGTACCCCCACCAGGACCAGCAATCCCGGTAATACTCACGCCCCAATCCGTGCCTAATTTGGCTTTAACTCCCGCTGCCATTTGACGGGCAACTATCTCGCTCACCGCGCCCTCTGTCGCTAGCACCTCGGGATCTACTCCTAATAAATCGACTTTTACCCGATTCGCATAGGAAATAATGCCGCCCATAAAATAGTCCGAACTCCCCGCCGTCTCTGTCAACATTTGCCCCAAACCACCGCCAGTGCAAGACTCAGCCACTGCTAAAGTTTGTCCTTTAGCCCTTAATCTTTCCCCTACTACGCTGGCTAAGGTATCCTCATCGCTACCATAATAATCATCACCAGCAATCTGCTGGATCTCCGCAGCAATTGGGGCGATTAATTGTGCTGCGGCGGCTTCACTAGTAGCCCGAGCCGATATCCGCAATCTGACCTGTCCTTTCCCAGCATAGGGAGCTACAGTGGGATTCGGTGAATTGAATAAATGGTTGACCTTTTCGGCTAGAGCGGCTTCGGGAATCCCAAAAAACCGCAGACTGCGACTATAAATCCGATCTTGCCCGTAACCTTGGGTTTTTAAAAACGGAACGGCTGTATCCCGCCACATCCGGTGCATCTCACGCGGTACGCCCGGAAAAGTCAAGATCGTCAATCCCGCCCGTGGTTGCCAAATCATCCCTGGTGCGGTACCGGAGGGATTGGGTAATATCGCTGCGCCTGCGGGTTGTAGCGCTTGTTTCCGGTTGCTCGGAGTCATCTTGCGCCCGATGCTAGCAAACTTGAACTCGATATCGGCGATCGTTTCCGGATGTTCGACCAACGGTGTCTTAAAATAATCCGCGATCGCTTCTGTAGTCAAGTCATCCGGCGTCGGCCCCAAGCCACCTGTAAATATCAAGATACTCGATCGAGCCGCCGCAATCTCGATCGCCTGATGGACTCGATCGACATTATCACCCACGACAGTTTGATAAAAATGCGGTACTCCTAATGCGGCTAATTCCTGCGCTAGGTACTGAGAATTACTATTGAGAATATCACCGAGTAATAATTCGGTACCGACACAGATTACTTCAGCAGCCATAATATTTGGGAGATTACTAAATACTATAAGTTACACATCCTTTGACGATCTCGATGGAACGCTACTTTTAAATGTACTTAAGACCGATCGACTTCTATAAATCGTACTATAAAGGAGGCAATCTATTTTAGATTGCCTCCTTTTGCTGGTAACTTAATCGATGATGGGTGTTGCTGAAATGATGTATGATTTCCCACCGATCGAAATGGCTAACTCTCCAAAGCCTAAAGCCTCAAAACTTTTCATACCCCAATTCAGCAATGCCCAATGATGAATAATCCGCCACCCCGATCTACTGGTAGAAATAGATGATTGCACTCTGAGTCGAGATCGGTGTCAACGATCGGGGCTAATTTAGCACTAGTGGCGATATTCGCGACGGTCGTCATAACGAAGATCGTCATAGCGACGGTCATCATAACGTCGATCGTTGTGATAACGCTCTCGATAGTAGCGCTTGCGCTCTTGACGGCGTTGGGAATAGTATTCCCGGCGACGAAGCTCTGCTTCTCGTTCCCGCTCGATCTGGCGGTAACGATCGTCATCGCGGTACGAGCGATCGTTGCCGCCAATCTTGATAATTAGTTGTGCGTGCAGATCTCCGGCTGGCTGTCTAGCAGAGACAGCACTATCGGTTGTACTCATCGCGTGAGATTTGGGCGCGATCGACATTACGGTTAATAGGGCGATCGCCAATGCTGTAAGTTTTGGCATGATTACATCCGAATATAACGATAGATACTAGAAATATCATTTCGATCTTAGATCGATCGCCATTAATAATCATCGGGCTAAGGTACTGTTTTTCACCTCAGCTCATCTATCTTTAGTCACGGTTAGGTACGGAACGAGATGAACTTTGTCAAGTATAAATCCAAAAATGTGGCAACGAGCGTGCGCTCGTTGCCACATTTATAACAAGATCGGTGGAAATCTAAAACCGTAAGCCAGCACCTACGGCAATCCCCGTACCTTGATTGCTATCGGTAACTGGTACGATGACCGAAGCCTTGAGGCGCAGACTATCGCTAAGGTCGAGGTCGGCACCACCAACCAAACCAAATGTAGTTACGCTATTGTTGCCCGTGTTCACAGCGACAGAACCACCAACAAATGGGGTAATCAAGAAGCTTTGTTCGGTATTTCTCAAGGGGAGATCGTAAGTCAGTGACGTACCAAAGCTGGTACCGTTATTGGGAAAGTAGACGAATGGACGCAGTGAGAGATTGTCGCTGACGCCGAATTTGGAGTCGATCCCGATCGAAGTTTGACCGTTGCCAAATAGTACAGATGGCCCGATCGAGCTTTGACCTATTACTTGGGCGCTGGCTGGCGTACTTACACCGATGGCAGCAATTGAAGAAAGCAGCGTAACTAATGCAATAAAATGTTTTTTCATGACAACTTCGTGGTTTAATTAGACTAGAATAAATCGGCTAAATAGACAAGAATGGATGCAAAATAACAAAAGTTTTTGGCTTGGACAAAAATTCGATATCCATATTTATAATCTAATAACTTTTGATGTATTTACATATCCACCTATAGTTAGAGATTTCACCTAATCGATCGGTCGGTTATCGCTAAATTCCAGCAGAAACAAATGTATTGAAATCGCTCGATCGATGACCGACGGATCGGTCTGGATTTAAGCAGATAAATTTCATTTATACCGAGCCGAGAATTTAGCGACTGCGGCGGTAGTCACCATCGCGACGGTATTCACCATAAGAGCGACGCTCACGCCGTAAGGATTGTCGGCGAAGGCGTGCGGCTTCGCGCTCCCGTTGCAGTTCTAGCTCCCGCCGCCGTTGATAGTTACTGCCACGCGAGTAACCCCGGTCGCCGATTCTCAAAATAATTTGAGATTGGAGATTGGCGGCGGGTCGATCGATCGAGACAGGGCGAGCGTTAGCCGTCATTGCCTCAGATCTGGGAGCCATCGTGAGGATACTAAGTAAGCCAATTGCTAATGAAGTGAGTTTTAACATGTTTGCTGTGGGCTGGGTTAGATAAATGAAGCACGTTTATGTCGAGTGTAATCTCGCGATCGAGTCGGATTCATCGGGTAAAAGCAATAGATGTCTGCCCGTACTCTCTATCTTTTGTCACGATCCGGCAGTAGCAATGCTCGGGTGAGTAGCTTTGCTGCTAGATGGAGTTTTGTCTGCCACCGCCTCTATAGCGCGATTTGCGTTGAGCCTGTTGCTCTGGGGTCAGAATGGCGTCTAACTGCTGTCGGCTCGATTGACGGATAGTTTTGATTTTGGCTTGTTGGTCGGCGGTGAGATTGAGACTTTTCCAGGTATTTCGCATGGCTTGGCGACGCTCTTGACGTGCTTGAGCTTGCTGCTGTTGCTCGGGTGTAAGGATCGCTTCCATTTGGCTGCGTGCCGATGCGCGGAGTTGCTGCATTTTGGTTTTTTGCTCGGCACTCAGATTCAATTGCTCCATCCCGCCTTTGCCCCAACCGCGACCTTGCCCGAGTTGCGCCTGTTGAGCGGGAGTCAAAATTGCTCTCAGTTGCGCTTTATTTGACTCACGAATGGCTTTGAGTTTGGTTTTTTGGTCGGCAGTCAAATTCATCCCTTTGCCACCTTGGCGCTCGGCTTGGCGTGTAGCTCGAAGCTGGGTGAGTTGCTGACGCTGCGATGGCGTTAATACCGCATCGATCTGACTGCGAGTGTCAGCTTTGAGCTGCTGCATTTTGGTTTTTTGAGCGGGAGTCAGATTGAGACGATTTGCGCGGTTGCCCATTGCATTGTCAGCAATCTGTACGCCATTAGAATGCCGCTCGAAATAGTTACTCGCGGCAACTGCTGGCGCAGCAATGGAGATCGCCAATAGTGGTAAGAATTTGACTAAGTGGTTTTTCATCGTGGTAATCGGGGTGCTGGTGGTAAGGAATGTTTTATTTCCATGCTGCTATCTTAAGTTTTCTGACCCGATCCAGACATCCAGCTAAGGTCACGATCGATACTTCAAATAACCTATCGCCAGTCATAGTTTCGATCGCCTCAAAACATGACTAACGTAACGATCGATCGGGAACAATTACAGTTATGTTAGGAGAACCCCAAGTAATTTAAGTCGATTGAATGCAGATCGAACTATTCGTGCGCCATCCGCTGAGATCGCTACTGTATATCGAGTGGATTTTATTCGCCGTCGTCATGGCGCTCGAAGTGTCGCCGCGCGGACAGATGCTGGAGCTAAAATGGCTGAATGTAGGGATTGTAGCGGTGCTGGCTGTGATGGGATTGCGCCTGCCGATGGGCAAATTAGCGATCCGCATACTCTATACGATCGCCCAAATCGTGCCGATTTTTTTAGCTGCTTACCTCGGGATGCGTCAAGTTGGCTTGCTGTATATCATCGTGATGATGCGGAGCTATCTGATTTTCGGACGACAGTATCGGTTGTGGGTGACTGGCGGGATCTTTGTTCTATATCTGATGACGACGAGCTTATTTCCGTACCAACGTATGCGTGCCAACCGGGGCTACCCTCGTCCTGGCGTTACGATTGGTAGCTCTAAGCCATCTGCCCCCAGCGGCGAGTCAGCAAGCGGTCGTCAAGGCGAGTCTCCACAAGAGACGCGCCGCGAACGAGATGGGTTCAAGTGGGGGTTTGTGTCTTTA
>NZ_JANLWO010000075.1:0-7901 GCF_031364565.1 Chamaesiphon sp. OTE_20_metabat_361 | reverse complement strand
ATTTGCATTTTATCTGCCATAACTTTTGACTATTATTTAAGTTTTGAATTTGCGGTTAATCGCTACTAACCAAGTTAGGAAAAATTCAGCGATTCATAATCTTTCAGAAGTTAGATCTGCGATCGGTCAAAAGGTAGAGATTTTAGAGGCTGTTTTGTTACCTGTGACAATAAAAAATCCTCCCTAACCCCCTTTGTAAAGGCGACGGTGTATACACAAGTTGGCTAGAGTTCGTTTTGATAATAATTTAGAGTTAATGCGGAGATCTACACCCCACCCAACCTCCCCTTGGAAAGGCTACCGTGTATACACAAGTCTATTAGAGTTGATGCGTAGATCTGTACCCCACCCAACCTCCCCTTGGAAAGGGGAGGAGCCGACTTATCGTCGATTAAAATGCCTCTAGATCCTCTGCTTAACTAGTATTTGTCCCCTCCCCTGCTTGGTGCGCTTCACTGTCGGGGAACAAAGGACGGTGCGCGCATCCGCTGCTTGGTGCAACACATGCGGAGGGAACCTCCGCGTGGTTGCATCCGCTTTATAAGGGGAGGGCTGGGGTGGGGTAGAGGGGCTATGCAGCAACTTTAACAGACTTGTGTGTACACAGATTCATTACCTTTTACCCCTCACCCCTAGACCGCCACCACTTCATACTGCGTCCGCGCATATTGCCCCATCGGTTGATATTCAGGAACTAGCTCGTGCAGAGCCGATACACATTCAGTAACCTCACACTCAGCCGCCGCATCCAGTAAATTGGTAAGTTGAGGAGCGAGTTCCTGCCAAGCCAATTTGGCTTCGCGAGCGCAGAAAATTTTGGGATGTCCGGTTGGTACTGCGGCATTACAGTCGATCAGTAGCTCCTCATAGATTTTCTCACCGGGACGTAAGCCGACGATCTCGATCGAGACATCGCGATCGGGTTCCATCCCATGTAGGCGGATCATCTGGGTTGCCAAATCGAAAATTTTGACAGGTTCGCCCATATCGAGCAAGAACACTTCACCACCTTTTGCCATCGCCCCTGCTTGAATCACCAGCGTTGCCGCTTCGGGGATGGTCATAAAGTAACGAGTAATATCTATATGTGTCAGGGTGATCGACTTACCAGACATAATTTGTTCGCGAAAACGCGGTACGACCGAACCACTACTGCCCAGGACGTTGCCAAACCGCACCATTGTAAAGCAGGTAGTATGGTTGGGCAGATCGGCTAAACCTTGTAAAACTAACTCGGCAACTCGCTTGGTTGCGCCCATGATATTCGTCGGACGCACGGCTTTGTCTGTGGAGATCAGCACAAATTTTGATACCCCACAGGCGATCGCACAAGTCGCTGTAGTTAGCGTACCGCTGATGTTATTGACAATGCCTGATACTGGATTGGCTTCGACGATCGGCACGTGTTTGTAGGCGGCGGCGTGATAGATCGTTTGGACGCCATATTTTTCCAAAACTTGGGTGAGAGTTTGAGCGTCAGTTACCGAACCCAGACAAGCAACCTTATTGAGGTGGGGATAATTCTCGCCTAGTTCGAGATCCATCTGATAGAGCGCAAATTCGTGTAGCTCATAGACAATGAGCATTCTAGGCTGTTGCTTCGCAATTTGACGACAGAGTTCCGAACCGATCGAACCCCCACCACCCGTAACTAGGACGACTCGATCGGTAATGTCATGCTGCAACAGTTCGGGACGTGCGGCAATTGGTTTACGTCCGAGTAAATCTTCGACATCTAGTTCGCGGACTCTGGAAACCGACACATGACCGCTCAAAATTTCGGCAATACTGGGTACTGTCTTGACGGGTACTCCCAACACTTGCAGCTTCTGTAAAATATCGCGTTTGCGATGACCTTCGAGGGACGGCATTGCCAACAGGATTTCATCAAAGCCAACATTTGCCTTGAGCTTCAGCAGTTCGGCGGGTGCATAAACGCGAATCCCCTGAACGTTGCGACCTTGGAGATCGGGATTGTCATCGATAAACCCGACTGGACGCTTGCCATGCTCGCTGACTAGAGCTTGGGCGAGGATACAGCCAGCGCTGCCTGCACCGTAAATGACGACACCGTTGTCCGCACAGGGATGATTGATCTGGCGCATCCGTCCCCACGTCAATCGTACGCACAACCTAAACGCGATCGACAATATCAGCGAGAGCATTCCATCGACCAGTGCCACCGAAGCTGGAATCGCCGGATTAAAGAACAAATTGGCAATTATTGTCGTCGCCAAAAAACTTGCGGCGATCGCTTTGGCAATTGGAAAGATCGATCCACCATCGATGTAGCGCAATACCTGCTGATAAATCCCAAAATACCAAAACAATCCAATTTTAATTACGATCTCGACGATCGCAAAATCACCAAGCTGTACAAATTGTAAGGCAACAAGGTCAAATCCATACTCGAAGCCGATCGCCGCCGTAATTGAGATCAGGAACAAACTGATGTCTATCGACGTCAGGATTGTATACTTCTGATGATTGGAAAGCGCATTGACAAGTTTTTCAAGAGTCGCCGCAGTAGCTTCAATACTCAACAAAGATCGGCTGTTAGTGGACATGGTATTATGACACAATCGACGGTTTTTAACAAGTTGAAAATCAAGTTTTAATCAAGTATGAAACTCGATTTATGACCTTTGCCAATACGATCGCAACTGATGTTGTAGTGTAATGTAAGAGGTTGTTGCTTGATGAATTGAAGTAATCTAAACCGAGCAATCTTGGTAAGTAAGGACTGCAAAAAACGGCTTGCAAAAGCTTTCTCAATACATCTAAAGTATATTTTTTTGCTCCAAATGTACTCAGCCAAATCTCTGAACTTATTTGGAGCTAGGCGCAAGCTAACCGATTCACAGTCTGGAATGTTTAAATCTTCGATCGAGTGCATCCGTGAACTCAACCGATGGATAAAACAAACCGACCCGAAAATCGATTGTTGTGTAAACTTATAGTAAACAGCCATCTTCTCGCGATTCCGGAAAATTGCACTAAAATGTTAAGTGTTAACTTTTCCAGTGAGGGGTGTACCAGGGAAACCATGAATCAAAACAGCCAAAAGTCTCATCTCAAACATGCTCAAATCGGTCGCATTGCATCTTTAATGCTGGGATCGGTCTTCACAGGTGTTCTTGTTGCCATCAGCCCTGCATTGGCAGCACCGACTACGCCAAATAATAGCAATTCATTAAGCAAAGTTACCGCATCGGTACCTTTGGCAAAAGCGATCGAGGCAACTAAAACCACTGCTCCCGCTGCAACACCAGCGACTAACCAAGTCGCTCAAGCTAGTGACGTTGCTGGTAACTGGGCAGAACCTTTTATCACAGTTTTAGTTCAAAAAGATATTATCAAAGGCTATCCTGATGGGACTTTCAAACCCGACCAACCCATCACTCGCGCTGAGTTCGCCGCTCTACTAAACAAAGCTTTCGACCTGCAACCAATCCGTGCCGGACGTAAATTTAAAGACGTACCCAACAATTACTGGGCGGCAGAAGTCATTCAAAAAGCTTACCGCAGTGGATTTTTAGCTGGATATCCCGGTAGCTTTGGGCCTAAGCAAAACTTACTCCGGATTCAAGGTTTAGTCTCCTTGGTCAATGGTAGTAAACTGGCAACTGCTGGCGAACTAGACCTCAACAGCGTCTTCGCCGATGCCGCTCAAGTTCCCAGCTACGGTCAAAACGCCTTAGTTGCTGCAACTCAAAAATGTATCGCTGTCAGCGTTGAATACGACAGCAGCCGCTTACCTGGTGGTAACTTTGGACCAAATACAGTCGCAACTCGTGCGGATGTAGCTGCTTATATCCACCAAGTTTTGGTTGGTGCTGGCAGGTTGCCTGCGCTAGATGCTTCTAGCCCAGCGAATAAGTACATCGCATCTTGTCCTCAAGGTACCTACGTCACTACAATTCCCACAACTCCTCCACCAACAGCGGCGGCAACTGCTGATGAAGCGATCGCCAAATTAAGTATCCCCGGTCAAGTACCTGCGATCGCCAGCAGTGGCGGCGTGAGTACTTTCCCTGTCGGCGGTCTGGGTACTCCCACAGCCTTCGGTGCAAATACTGGCTTCTTCCTCGGTGCGGGTTATCAAAATCAAACTCGTCCGAATATCTACACTAATAATCCTGGTGGCAAGAATCCAGAAACCTACGCCTACTCTGTCGGTCTTGGATTAGGTGATTCTCGCAACTTCTTAGGTTTAGAGACTGTAGCTACTACCTACAACCGACAAGGTGCTAATTCTTTCGAGAACGGTGGGATCAGCTTCAAAGTTCACAAACTCCTCGGCGACAACTTTGCGATCGCGGGTGGTTATGAAAACGCGATTACCTTCGGCAGCAATTCCGGCTTCGGTGGAAATAATCCTGATGGTGGTGTCAATGGTGGTCGGACTGGCTACGGTGTAGCGAGCGTCATCCTCAATCCCGATCCCAATATGGGCTTCTTTAGCAACACCACCTTATCAGTTGGTGCTGGTGCTGGTCGCTTCCGTACTGTGGGCGACATCCGTGCCGGACGCGACACGATCAACGTCTTTGGTAGCGTTGGCACTCGGTTATTCTCCAATGTTTCGCTAGTTGCTGACTGGAACGGTCAAGACTTAGGCGTTGGCCTACCCATCTCGATTCCTTTTGGTGGTGGTACTTCCTTCCAAGTTACCCCAGCATTAGTGGATCTAGTTAATAGCGAAACTGGTGGTTCTCGCTTCACTGTCAGCGGTGGTTTAGGCTTTAACTTCTAGATCGCAGCTCAATTGTTTCCCTGTTGGAAATTTGAGGATCGCTCCTCAAATTTCCATTGTTCTTATTTATTCTCTTCATCATGGTCGCAAACATGAAAATCTCGGCTTATCTGTTAGGAATGGGTGCTGTAGCTACTTTAGCAGCACTAAATATCGCTCCAGCTCACGCTCAAATTGGTAATGGTTCCGACAACGGTAACACCTTTAATTCGATCGTCAATACTGGTGGTGGCGGTGTCGTGGGTGGTGGCAGCCCAGCTTATGCAGCCCCCAGCCAAAGTGCTGTCAACCAATTTTCGCAATCTTTAAGTGCGAACACAGTTGGCGATGCGGCAACCTTTGATGTGATTAATGGCGCAGCCCCTGCTCCGTTAGTTGCGGCATTATTACCTAGTGGAGTGCCTGCTGATGGCGCAACTGGCAAAGCTGCGGCTACTCTAGCCAGCACCGTTCAAGGAATGCGATCGGCTGATGGTAATATCGATGCGACTAAACTGAATGCCTCAGTTGGTGCTTACAACGAATACATCAAAGCTTATGTAGGCGAAGTCGGCCCCGAGAAAGCTCTTAGTGACGCACCTAACGGTCAAAAAGCCTTACAAGGACTTTTGGGTCAATTGATTCAAATCGCCAACCAATCGGCACCTGCTGATTCTTCAGCACCACCAGCATCGGCACCGCCAGCATCGGCACCGCCAACTACAGCACCAAGTAACTCAGTGCCTACTCCTCCTCCAGCGCCTGCTACTCCAGTTGCACCAGATCCTACTACCCCACCTACCCCTCGATAGGCAGTAGAAATCTAAGTAATTTACTGATGATTAGTTAGTAAATACAGGAGCAAGAAAAATGATTTTTCTTGCTCCTGTTGTTGTTTGAGGGTTGTCTCGAATAATGGCAATATCGATGCTGCCCAGTTCAATGCGTCGGCGATGGTAATCCACCTGCGGTATACTGATGAGGCTTGGCAGATCTGTAACAGTCAATCTTTGATGAGATGCCTCATCGAGCAGTCCTCACTTCATCCCCGCTAATTTATCTTGGGAATCGACCTTCGCAGCTACGTTTTTATCGATCGCTTGCAGCGCCAACACGCGGCTTATCTGGGTACTGAAGCTCAGGGATTTTTGCCATTGCCATCGGATTCCTCCTTGTGGATCGAGGTGTCACCGGGAGTGGAAATCAATCAAATGATGGATATTGCCCTCAAATCTGCCCAGGTAAAACCGGGCGTGCAAATTATCGAGCGGTTGTATGGACTAATGGAAATTCATGCCAGCAGTCAAGGTGACGTTCATGCTGCGGGACAGGCAATTTTGGCATATTTGGGCGTCCGGCAAGCGGATTGTCTCAAGCCGCGCGTCATTTCGAGTCGGATCATTCGGAATATTACCGCCCATCACACTCAGATGATCAACCGCAGTCGGCGGGGAAATATGATCCTCGAAGGACAGACTTTATATGTATTGGAAGTAGAGCCAGCCGCCTATGCGGCGATCGCCGCTAATGAGGCGGAGAAGTCAGCGACGATCAATATCCTCCAGATTTCGGCTGTTGGTGTCTTTGGGCGGCTGTACTTGGGTGGAGAGGAGCGGGACATCAAAGCGGCGGAGTCGGGGATTCTGGGAGTACTCGAAAGTTTGCCGGGGCGTCCTTTTCCAGAGCGCACCAAACAGGAGTAGGCAATGGGTGTGAGTGCAGATGAAGCGTTGCGGCTGGGCGCAATTGCTTGGCTGGAGTGGCGCGGGCAGCATCCAGGAGTGCCAGATTTGAGCGGTGCCCGTTTGATGGGGCTGAATTTACGCGGGGCAGATTTGCACGATGTCGATCTGCGCCGATCGAATCTAAGTGATACTAAGCTGGTAGCTGCCAATTTGAGTGGGGCGAGTCTGAGTAATGCGATCCTCGATCGCGCCGATCTCGTCGATGCTAATTTAAGCTCGATCGAAGCGATCGATTTTCAGGCAAAAGCGACAGATTTGCGGCGGGTGCGGCTGTGTCATGCCAATTTAATGGGCAGTAATTTAACTGCTGCCGATTTGCGAGCTGCGGATCTATCGGGCGTCAATGCGATCGCAATCGATCTGACAGGGGCACGGTTGCGGGGTGCCGATCTCGATCGAGCTAATTTGCATCGCGCCACCCTCAGTTATGCCGATTTAGTTGACACAAATTTGGCTCACGCCGATCTGAGCCAAGCAATTTTAGCTGAAGCCGAACTAGGTGCGGCACATTTGTATCGGGCTAATTTGACACAAGCACGGCTGATTCGAGCGCATTTAGTTACTAGCTATGCGGCGTTAGCCACTTTCGATCGCGCCCATCTGACTGGTGCCGATCTGTCTTGGGCAAATTTGACTAAGGCTAGTTTTGTTGGGGCGATTTTAGTCAAGACAAATTTGACTGGAGCGGATTTGAGTGGTGCCAATCTCGCTGGTGCAGATCTGACGGACGCCAATCTGATGGGTGCCAATCTGAGCTACACAGATTTGCGAGGGGCAATTTTTACAGGTGCGAATTTGACAGATACTATTTTTACAGGTGCGATCCGTTAAATTAATTGAGTAAGAGGAGCCTGGAGACTAAAGTCTCGGCACACGCAAGCAAAGTCCGCCTGTCTGTCTTGTCTCGCTTCCATGGTCGGGAAACCCGACCGGAGCGAGCCGCTTGTCGCGCTAAACCCGGAGGTTTCCTCCGGAGCGCGCGCCGCTACGCGGACTAATATCCTAGTCCGCTTTACAAACCCTTCTTGCGCGATCGAAAACTCACGCAGCCCTCACCCCGCCAGATCCTTCGGCTCTGGCTCCCCTCTGTCTTGATTCGCTAAACCGTCGGGGAACCCGACGAGCGCGAATCGCTCCCAAGCTTGGGAGAGGGGTTGGGGGTGAGGGCAGGGTTCGTATGTTGTACAAACCGGATTTGGTATTAGTCCGCGAAGGCGGACTTCGCATCACTAGCCCCGATTTTAATCGGCGGCACACCCAGACGGCTTGACACTTCAAATTATTACTAATCGCGATCGGTATTTCGATCGAGGTATTGGATATTCTGCGCTGAATCTGGGAACACTAACTATGTAACGATCGAAACTAGCTCGAACTGTGGGGTTGCTGCGCCCAGCTCGCACGCAACCGAATTCACGCTC
>NZ_JANLWO010000074.1:0-4710 GCF_031364565.1 Chamaesiphon sp. OTE_20_metabat_361 | reverse complement strand
TCGAAAAACAATTGCTCGCTCAATCGGGCGTAAAATCTGCCTGTGTCAATCTCCTCACTGGCGTAGCCGCGATCGCCGTAACAGCAGAAACAGCCACAGGTATCGATCTGGCTGCCAAATTGACGAGTAGTGGTTTTCCCGCTCAACCCCGCGATATCGGTGATGCGGCGGATCGATCGCAACGACTAGCACAACGCCAAGAAAAATACGATCGAGAGTCCAAGCAGCTACTTTGGCAACTAGTTACTGCTGCAATTTTACTAATATTATCCGCCGTCGGGCATTTTGCACAACCCAACACTCATCTGCATCATGGTGAATCTGCGGTACTAAATAACTTTTGGTGGCATTGGGGTTTGGCGACACTGGCGATCGCTTTTCCAGGTAGATCGATTTTGCGGGATGGCTGGCGCAGCCTGTGGCATGGTAATCCGAATATGAATACCCTCGTCGGTTTGGGGGTGATTACGTCCTATACAGCGAGTGTGGCGGCGCTGCTGGTGCCGAGTTTAGGCTGGGAATGCTTTTTTGAAGAACCCGTGATGATTATTGGGTTTATCACGTTGGGGCGCACATTAGAACAACAGGCGAAACATCGTGCGGCAACGGCATTCGATCGATTGCTCTCCCTTCAGCCGACATCGGCGCGGTTAATCAGTCGCGATCCAGAGCGTCCCCAAGCCATCGAAATCCCTGTAGAACAGGTCAAAGTCGGCGAATATTTGCGGGTACTTCCAGGCGAAAAGATCCCCACTGACGGGGCGATTCGCTGGGGACAGACGACGATCGATGAGTCGGCAATTACGGGGGAATCGATTCCGGTATTCAAGCAGGTGGGGGAGATTGTCACGGCAGGGACGGTGAACCAATCTGGAGCGATCTCGATCGAGGTGACGCGCACGGGGGATGATACGACGCTAGCGCAAATTATCGCCCTCGTAGAAGCCGCTCAAACTCGCAAGGCTCCAGTGCAGCAGCTCGCCGATACGGTGGCTGGCTACTTTACCTATGGTGTGCTGGCGATCGCGATCGTCACTTGTCTATTTTGGTACTTTTTCGGCATCCACAACCTCAATTTAGATCCGCCAGTATCCACCCTCACGCCGCTCAAAGCCGCGATCGCGGTGATGGTGGTGGCATGTCCTTGTGCGTTGGGTTTAGCCACGCCGACGGCGATTCTAGTGGGGACGGGCATTGCGGCGGAGTCGGGATTATTGATCAAGGGTGGGGATGTGCTGGAAGCGGTACATCGGTTGGATACGGTGGTATTTGATAAGACAGGAACGCTGACTGAGGGTAAGCCCCAAGTTACGGACATAATTGCCGCCGATAATCTGCGATCGATCGATCTATTGCAACTAGCGGCAGCGGCGGAAAGCGTCACCAATCATCCGCTAGCGGTGGCGATTCAACAGGAAGCCGTGCGATTGGGTGTGAATTTACCGACGATTCTGGATGCGCGGACTGAAATCGGCTTGGGTGTCTATGCCCGAGTGCTAATTAGTAATACTCCGCAACCACTTGACGATAATTCAGATCGATTGCCAAGTACTCTAATTGAGGGCACAGAATATCAGGTAATTGTAGGCAATCACCACTGGTTAGCTGCTAATGGGATTGAGCTTAATCCAGATTGGGAGGCTCAGTCCGCGCAGCTAACAGCAGCAGGCAAAACCGTCATGTATGTCGCGATCGATGGTGCGATGATGGGGTTGATTGGGGTGACAGATCGCTTGCGCGATGATGCGATCGAGACTGTCAGACAATTGCAGGATTTAGGCTTGCAGGTAGTTTTACTTTCAGGCGACAGAAAGCCAGTTGCGGATATTATCGCCCAGTCTTTAGGAATTACCGATGTCTATGCCGAAGTTTTGCCTCAAGATAAAGCGCGCATCATCGCATCGCTGCAAGTAAACCAGGAATTGCCAACGCCGCGTCGAGTAGCAATGATTGGGGATGGGATTAATGACGCGCCAGCACTGGCTCAAGCCGACTTAGGCATCGCGCTCAATGCGGGTACCGATGTCGCGATCGAAGTTGCGGATATTATCTTAATGCGCGATCGGTTGTTGGATGTAGTGTACGCGATCGAGTTATCCCGCTCCACTCTCATCAAGATTCGACAAAACCTCTTCTGGGCAGCTATTTACAACTTCGTCGGTATCCCAGCCGCAGCCGGAGTCCTGTACTGGTACGGTTGGGGGGCGATGCTGAGTCCCTCAGTAGCTGGCGCGATGATGGCATTGAGTTCTGTCAGTGTGGTAACTAACTCCCTACTGTTAAAATTAGGTAGAAAAAAGTTAGTTAGTTGATTGTTTAATCCAGATTAACTCGATCGATCTCTACTTAACTTTTCGATCGAGTTACGATGGCAATCGATAGCTAACACCGCAGATGTATGACAAATATCACAGCATAATCTCGATCGCGTTTGGACAATAGACAGACAACAATCGATTCTATTGTCATCTATTATGAAAACTCGCATCCTGATTTCCTCATTCTGTATTCTTGCCGTTATTTGCTTTGATACTTTAAATCGATCTGCCATTGCCGAACAGCCAGCCGCTGTGTCTGCCATTAATCAACAAACTATCACCAACCCAGATGACGATCCTAATAACTTGACTGCGGTTTTAGTAGGTAAGAAGTATGGCTATAAGGATACTGCGGGTAAGATGGCGATCGCACCGCGCTTTGACAATGTGTATGAGTTTTTTGATGGGTTAGCAGCAGTCAAAATTGGTGAAGATTGGGGATTTATCGATCGATCCGGTCGGGTAGTTGTCGAGATGCAATTTGAGGATGCTGGCAGTTTTAGTAATGGTTTAGCCGCAGTCCAAATTGATGAAAAGTGGGGCTTTATCGACCGAGAAGGTGAAATCGCGATCGAGCCAATGTTTGATGAAGTTGAGACTTTTAGCCAAGGCTTAGCAAAAGTTAAGGTTGGGGAAAAGTGGGGGTTTATTAATACAAGAGGCTCGATTGCGATCGCCCCAATCTATGATGAGGTGGCTAGTTTTGAAAATAGTACCGCGTGGATCAGAATTGGGAAAAAAGTTGGCTACATCGATAAAACAGGTAAATTTCTACAATAAATTCAAATTTTGTCTTCCCCTAGAGATATCGTGCAATTACCCTTCTCAAAACTAGCTAAACGCCGATATTTATTATTACCGATCGCGCTAATTTTATTATATTTAGCGATCGAACTTATCGCGCGATTGGGTGCTGAAATGTTGTGGTTTGAGGAAGTTGGCTATTTGCCGATGTATTTGCTCCGGGTGCAGGCACAAGGATTATTAGGGGTGGGGATATTTGGACTGACAACAGGTTATCTATTCGGTAATTTATCACTAGCACAACGTCTTAAATCTCCCGATCCAGCGCCGCTCGATCGCCAGCAAGTAGCTCAAAATCGACTCAATCTCGATTCACAAGCCCGACGCATTCCTCGGGTCTTAAATCTCCGCTGGTTGCTGTTACTGACAATAAGTTTGAGCTTGCTAATAGGACTGCTTTTAACTCATTATTTACAAGCAGTCGTGAGTCAATGGTCGATCGATCCCACATTGCCCGATATTACACCACCCTCGCCACGGTTACTCCATCTAGATGCCTTAGTTCAGATTGCCAAGCAGTCAGTAACCCAAGGCTGGATGGTTGTGGGTGGGGTGCTCATATCGATCGCGATGCTCATCTATCCGCGCTATTTATTACGCTCGATCGCTGCAATTCTAAGTCTAGCGATCGCGTTGGTAATTTCACGACAATGGACGCGAGTTTTACCCTATTTTCAAGCGACGGCATTCGGGCATCGAGATCCGGTATTCGATCGGGATATCGGCGATTATATCTTCGGTTTACCTGTTGCGGAACTGGTGGAATTTTGGTTGATGGGGATGTGTTTGTATGGTTTTATCGCCGTTCTTTTGACATATCTATTATCGGGAGATAGCCTCAGTCGAGGAAAGTTTCTCGGATTTTCACGCGCTCAACAACGCCACCTCTATGGATTGGGTGGTAGTTTGATGTTGGTGGTGAGTTTTAGCTACTGGTTGAGCTGTCATGAGTTGCTATATTCCCTGCGCGGCGTGTCTTTTGGTGCGAGTTATACGGATATAAATGTCTTGCTCCCCGCTGAAGCCGGGTTGGGAATTTTATCACTAACACTCGGCTTATATTTGCTGTGGCGATCGATCTATTTTCCGCGCCGAGCGCAACATCGCTTGCTGCGGTGGGCGGCGATCTTATATCTGACGATGGAGATCGGTACTACTCTTATTCTCCCCACGATCGTCCAAGCGTTAGTAGTGCAGCCAAATGAATTAGTACGCGAGACACCCTATATTAAACGGACGATCGCGCAGACGCGTCAAGCTTTCGGACTCGACAAGATTGCGGCAAATAGTTTTAATCCACAAGCCAATCTTACCGAGCAAAAAATTCAGGCAAACGATCGCATTATTCGGAATATTCGGCTGTGGGATAAACAACCGCTGCTAGCTACCAATCGCCAACTGCAACAAATCCGCCTCTATTATCGCTTTCCCGATGCCGATATCGATCGATACACTTTAGCCGCAGAGCCAAAGGCATTACCCACAACGCCACTCTCGCTTGCGTTGGAGAATGGCTCCGTTGGGGTTGGCGTTACCCCCCCAACCCCCCCTTATAAAGGGGGGGCTACTGCTGCGACTTCTACCGAGC